>JALSHM010000455.1 GCA_026982235.1 Robiginitomaculum sp.
GGCTTTGAGGCGAGATAAATACCTTTTGACAAGGCGCGGGCGACGCATCTGGCGGCGGCGGCACCGAGTTCTGATAGGGCGACAGCGCGCGGCTCGCTTATGGGTTTTGCTTCGGTACTGATGGCAAAGAGCGTATCGCCGTCCATAGGGGTATGGGCGGGGCGCACGGCTAGGGCAATGCCGTCTTGTGCCATAATGGCCAAGCGGCGCAATTCTGCGTGGGTGAGTTTTGCATCTGTAGCGACCACGCCGATAACAGTAGAGGCACCGCGCGCGCGTAAGAAGGCTAATTTTGTATCCATGGCGGGGGCGGGGGCGTAATCGCGTGGCGGTTTACGCCCACCATATTCTGCGTCCATCTCACAGTCCCAAGCCCAAAAACAGTCTGTGCTTTTCCCGTTTTCTTGGGGCATATATGGCGATCCAATAGGATTGGCGGCGATGAGGGCGCTGACGGTATTATCACCGACACGTTCGGACACAGAGCCGAGCCCGCCGGGATATATGCCCGCCGTGGCACCAAAACCTGAGCCCGCCTTGCCTTGTTCAAAATCCATATCTGCATTTGCTAAGGCCTGTTTGCCCAGCGCAGCAAAGGGCGGGGCATCGCCCCAATTTTTATCGCCGCCATTGGCATTATCAAAGAGTATTGCCGCAGGCACGATAGGTGAAACCGGAACGGGCGCAGGTGCAACCCGGTAGCCAATACCTTTGGCACCAAGCACCGCACAAACTGCATCCGCCGCAGCTAAACCATATACCGAGCCACCCGACAAAACAATCGCATGGACATGGGTCACAGACCCATCCGCCGACAGCGCATCCGTCTCCCGCGTTCCCGGCCCGCCCCCGCGCACATCTACCGCGCACAGCACAGGCGCATCCGGCAAGACGACCGTCACGCCAGTCTTAATATCCGCATCATGCGCCTGCCCGACTTTAAGGCCGGATATATCAGTGAGTTGGTTTTTCATCTCTTTAGCTTACCCTGCCGAAGTGCTTGCGCAAAGCCTAATTTCCGTCAGCAACGCCTCTATCGTTGCGAGCGTGGTTAGGGGGTTCATTACTGATAGGCGGAGATAGCGTATGCCGTTTATTTCTGCGGTGGTGATGTAAAAATTTCCTCTGGCTAGGATTTTTTCGCGCAGAGCTAGTTGCGCGGCATTGCCCTCGACCCCGTCATATTTGAAGCATAGGATATTGGCTTCCGGCTTGTAAGGACAGGTGAAATCGTCTTGGGCGTTGATGAGCTCATAGAATTTGCGGGTGTCTGCATATTGTTTGTCTACAAATGCGCCCATAGCTTTTTCGCCTTCCATAGCCAATACCCAAAACAGTTTTGCGCCCAGTGCTGATTTGGTGCATTCGACGGCATAGGGGCCAACATCAAACCCGATTTCTTCGTCTCCGCCGTAAAAAATATAACTGGCATTTTGGTGGAATGTGCCCGCCATGGATTTTTGGTCTTTGAAGAGTATAGCGGCACACAATGCCGAGGTGCGCATCATTTTATGGGCGTCCCATGTCAGGCTGTCGGCGCGGCTGATACCTTTCATCAAGTGCCGTTCTTTGTGGGATAGTAAAGCCGAACCGCCGTGGGCGCCGTCCACATGCAGCCATAAATCATGGGCTTCACAAAATTCCGCCACTTCGTCTATGGGGTCGTAGAGACCCGTCGCCGTGGTGCAAGCATTGGCCGAGACCATGAAGACTTTTTGCCCTTCGTCCTGCGCTCGCAAGAATGTTTGTTCCAGCTTCTCCGGCTGTAAAACTTCCAATGCGTTAACAGGCGCAGTGCGGATGGCATTTTGACCAAACCCGGCAATAGAAACGGCACGGGCCAAAGAATAATGGGTGGCGGCGGGGGCGATGATGGCGAGGTTATCAGGTGTGCCGTTCTGCCAAGCATCTGGCGCAGCATGTGCGCGAGCGGCGAGGACGGCGGTTAGATTGGCCAGCGAGCCACCATGGGTCAGCACGCCAGCGCCGTTATGCTCTCTTTGTGAAAAATCATCAATCGCGCCTGTGAACCAGCCGCACTTTTCCAACATCCAATTGACCACCACCCGCTCGATTACGCTCGCCGTCGGCCCCATTTCGTAAACCGCCATAGGGTTGTTAATCACCCCGTGTATCATATCGGCAATAGCCGCACCTTCGTGGGGCACGGCGACTTGATGGCCGATAAATCCCGGATGGTGCATGTGTTGGGAATGCTCAAGATAGGGCGCGAGAAAGTTCTGTATATTGTCTGGTACAAGACCACCATCTCGTATCCATTGTGCCAGCTTCATCTTTGTGGCCAAAACATCCGGTGACTGCTGACGTAAGACGTGGGTGTCACCTGCTTCGCTATCTTGGCGGTATGTATCCAGCTTATCTAAAACTATTTTGCTCATACTTTCATTGATCATGACCAGCAATCCACATTTTTGGGGTATCTTTTTCGGTATTCAAAACCAACATCGATTCGGTGCGCACAATACCCGCAAGCGGCTTTATTTTCTCGCTCATCAGCATTTGCAAGGCCTCTGTGTCGGCCACGCGTACTTTCATCATGTAAGAATGGGCACCGCTAATATGGTGTAGCTCTTGTACTTCATCTAATGCCGCCAAGGCTGCGCAGGCTGCCGCCTCGCCTGTATAGTCCATATCGAGCAATAAAAACGCGCATAAATTGGCACCAACTTTTTCGGGTGCCAACACGGCCTGCCATGCCCTTATATGGCCGGACACAGTCAATTTACGGACACGCTCATTGGCCGTCGATACAGAGACGCCCACAGACTGGGCAATTTGGGCGCTGGACATGCGGCTATCGGTTTGTACGATATTCAGAATTTTTCTGTCTACCTCATCCATAATCGGTAATTTTCCTGTAAAATTGGTTGTTGTGCAGAATATTTATTATAATCTAGCGATTGTCAATATTATTTCCGGCCTTTACATTGATTTTCCATATGAGTATAAGTTTTTCAGGAGAGTTCATATGAAATATATATTACTGGCATCTTGCGCCCTGGCCTTAAGCCTTACGGCATGTGGCGGCGACGCAAATCAAAAGACCTTGTCCATAGAACATGCACAAATGGCACCTGCGGTTAATCCTTATGCTAAGGGCATGGTGGTTGCGGCCAATCCCCATGCGGTAGAAGCGGGGGTTGCAGCCTTGCGCGCAGGCGGGTCTGCTGTTGATGCGGCCATAGCGGTTCAGACCGTTCTGGGTCTGGTGGAGCCACAAAGCTCTGGCATAGCGGGCGGTGCATTTATGGTGTTTTATGATGCAAAGACCGGTAAAGTCACCGCCTATAATGGCCGCGAAAAAGCGCCTGCAACCATTAGCGAAGATCTGTTTTTGGGTGATGATGGTCAGCCTTTGCGCTATTTTGACGGTATTGTTTCCGGGAAATCTACAGGTGTGCCAGGGGTTATGGCTATGCTGAATATGGCGCATCAAGACCATGGTAAATTGCCTTGGGCGGATAATTTTAGCGCCGGGATCAAACTGGCCGAAGACGGATTTGCGGTCAGTCCGCGCATGGCCGGACTGGTGGAGCGAGCAGGCGGCCTTGCCCTTAAAGTACAACCCGCCGCACGGGCATATTTCTTTCATGAAGACGGTACGCCGCTAAAAGCTGGCGACATCCGTGACAATAAATTATATGCCAAGAGCCTGCGCCTGTTGGCCAAAAACCCCCGCGCTATGAATGAAGGTCCGATTGCCGAAGCCATCGTCGCTGCTGTGCATGAGGAACCGCGCCCGGGCGTTTTGTCGCTGGCCGATATGGCCGCCTATCAACCGCAAAAAACCGAAGCCCTGTGTTCACCTTACCGGGATTATGTTTTATGTGGTGCCATGCCGCCGTCTTCTGGCGGCATTGCCGTGCAAAGCATTATGGGCCAGCTTGCCAATTTTGATATGAAATCCCTGGGGCCCAGCCTGGACGGCTGGCATGTATTTGCGGAAGTTAGCGAGATGGCCTATGCGGACAGGGATTTATTTGTTGCCGATCCGGATTTTGTCGAGGTTCCGACCCGGGCCTTGTTGAATCCGGATTACCTCAAATCCCGCGCCGCACGCGTCTCTATGGATAGCAGCCTCAAAGATGTGAAAGCGGGTGATCCTGTCAATTTCAAGCCGGGTCAAGATGCGACGCCGGATGTCCCTGGTACATCGCATTTTTCTATTGTCGATAAATGGGGCAATGTGGTGTCTATGACCACGACAGTAGAAAGCTTATTTGGGTCCCAGCGCATGGCAGGCGGGTTTATGCTCAATAATCAACTTACCGATTTCTCGTTTCGCCCGCGCGACGATGCAGGTAATCTCATTGCTAACCGTCCGGGTCCAGGGAAGCGCCCGCGTTCATCCATGGCACCTCATATTGTGTTTCACAAAGACGGCACATTCGCTTTCGCCACAGGTTCGCCGGGCGGTTCATCCATCATTGCCTATACGGCCAAAACCATGATTGCAATGATAGATTGGGGCATGAGCCCGCAACAAGCCGCCTCGCTTGTCAATGTCATTTCGCGCAATGGTTTAGTGCGCCTCGAAGAAGCAGGACTAGACCCGGCAATCATAAGCGGACTAGAGGCCAAAGGCCACAAAATCATCCGCTCAAAAGGTGAAATCAGCGGGCTACATATTATTAAGCGCAAGGCGGACGGCAGTTATGAAGGCGGTGCCGACCCACGCAGAGAGGGTATCGCAATTAGCGAATGATGGCGCGAAATCATTGCAAGAGTGAGGGAGGCGCAAATATCTTGAATGTTTGTTGCAAAGTTACTCTGCATGAGCCGTCATTTCGTCTTGCCCTGCTCATGTGACTTCTATATGGAGACACAGAATTTTAAAGATAAGAGTTGACTATGGATATGTCCAAAATCGTGGTCGGGGAAAATCCGCCCTTTGATATAAATGTGATTATCGAAGTGCCCTTGGGCGGCGAACCCATCAAGTACGAAATGGACAAGGCGTCCGGCGCCATGTTTGTTGACCGTTTTCTTTACACGTCTATGCGCTATCCGTGCAATTACGGCTTTATTCCCCACACGCTTTCGGAAGACGGCGACCCGACCGATGTTTTGGTGGTTGGTCAGCGGGCTTTGGTGCCAGGCTGTGTCATTCGTGCACGCCCGGTGGGCGTATTACTTATGGAAGACGAGGCGGGTATGGACGAAAAAATCGTCGCCGTGCCCCATAGCAAATTAACCCCGTTCTACGATCAGGTCAAATCCTACAAAGATCTACCAGAGGTTCTGCAACAACGCATCCCGCATTTCTTTGAGCATTACAAAGACCTGGAAAAAGACAAATGGGTAAAAATAAAAGGCTGGGCCGACAAGAGCCACGCAGGCGAACTCATCGCGGCAGGGATTAAGGCTTATGGGGGGTAAATATGGAGCGGCTCACTTTAAAAACCCCTAGACAACCGCAATATTCTCCTTAAAACATTCCCTAACTAAAATTGGGCTTAATAATAATCCTTAAGGGGGACTCATGACTATTTCTGAACTTGTAAAACTGCCGCCAATGGTTGGTGCGCTTGGGATGCTGATTGCCTTCATCCTTTTCCTTATTGTCAAAAAATATCCTGAGGGCGATGCTGCCGTCAAGAAAATTGGCGACCAAATTCATTTAGGCGCCATGGTGTTTATGAAACGCGAATACAAAATGCTGACCATGTTTTTGCTGGTGTTGACTATTATAGTCTGGCTGGCCTTGGGCAAGGAAACCGGTATTGCCGTCATTGTCGGGGCAGTGTCCTCGTCTATTGCAGGTTGGCTCGGCATGTACGCAGCAACCAAAGCCAATGTGCGCACGGCCACAGCGGCGAAAGATTATGGTTCAGCCAAAGCTTTGACGGTCGCATTTTTCGGCGGTTCTATCATGGGACTTTGTGTTGCGGCGCTGGGCTTGATTGGTTTGGGCGGATTGTTTATGGTCTACGGCCTTGGCGGTGATTTATCCCCAGAGAGCCTCAAGCATAATGTACAAGCCCTTGAGGGCTTTGGTATTGGCGCGTCTTGCGTGGCTTTGTTCTCACGGATTGGCGGCGGTATTTTTACCAAGTCTGCGGATGTTGGCGCTGATTTGGTTGGTAAGCTGGAAGCTGGTATCCCCGAAGATGATCCACGCAATCCTGGCGTAATCGCTGATAATGTTGGCGACAATGTTGGTGATGTTGCGGGTATGGGTAGCGATATTTTTGAAAGCTATTGTGGCGCCATGATTGCCTCTATCGCCATTGCTGCAATCATGGGCAGTTCTGCCTTGATGTTTTTGCCATTAGCCCTCGCAACTATCGGCTTGGTGGCATCTATTTTGATGATTGGGGTGGTTAAAATGTTTTCGGGCGCGGCTCCGGCGACAGCGCTGCGTATTGGCACTTTGGGTGCGCCAGTTCTATTTTTGGCAGCGGCTTATATTCTCATTCAAAAAATAGGTATTGATGCCGATGTGCTGAAAGACATTGCAAGCCCGCTTAATGTTTGGCTTGCGGTTGTTTGTGGCGCGGCTGGCGGTGTCGCAATCGGCTTGATCACCGAATATTATACAGGCGGGTTACCGGTGCGTAAAATCGCTAAATCTGGCGAGACCGGAGCGGCGACAGTAA
The DNA here is from genome assembly GCA_026982235.1 of Robiginitomaculum sp. Taxonomy (GTDB): domain Bacteria; phylum Pseudomonadota; class Alphaproteobacteria; order Caulobacterales; family Maricaulaceae; genus Robiginitomaculum_A. The sequence continues at coordinate 6,621 of JALSHM010000455.1, forward strand.
TGATTACCGGCCTGAGCGTTGGTATGCAATCTGTGGTTATTCCCCTGTTAGTGTTGGCAACCATTGTTTTCATCTCTACCTCTTTGGTTGGCATTTACGGCGTTGGTATTGCCGCAGTTGGCATGTTGGCTACGGTCGGTATTACTATGGCCATTGATGCTTATGGCCCTGTGGCTGACAATGCTGGCGGTATTGCAGAAATGGCCGGCATGGGTGAAGATGTGCGCGAGATTACCGATGGTCTTGATGAACTTGGCAATACAACGGCGGCGATTGGTAAAGGATTTGCCATCGGCGCGGCTGCGCTGGCTGCCTTGGCAATCATTGTTGCTTTTGGTGCGGCAGTACAAGCACATCACGGGAATTTCTCTATGGAGCTTTCTAACCCGAAAGTCTTGGTTGGCCTGTTTATCGGCGGTACAATTCCGTTCCTAGTCGCCGCTATTACTATGACAGCGGTGGGCGATGCGGCCTTTGAAATGATCAATGAAATCCGCCGCCAGTTTAAGGAAATCCCCGGATTACTCGAAGGCAAGGCAGATCCTGACACGGCCAAATGCGTTGATATTGCAACAACCGCCGCTTTGAAGAAAATGCTACTGCCTGGCGCAATCGCCGTTACGGTACCGCCTTTGGTTGGTTTTGTGCTCGGCGCAGAAGCCCTCGGCGGCTTCCTGGCTGGCGCACTTCTCACTTGTGTTTTGATGGCGCTATTTATGGCCAATGCGGGTGGGGCGTGGGACAACGCCAAAAAGCATGTGGAGAAAGGTAATCACGGGGGCAAGGGTACAGATACCCATAAAGCCGTGGTTGTCGGAGATACAGTTGGCGACCCCTTCAAAGACACATCCGGCCCGTCCATGAATATCCTGATTAACGTCATGGCTATTGTCAGTTTGGTCATCGCACCACTATTGACTGTGTCCGGATTGTTCTAGGCAGAGCCTAAAACTCAAAATGAAAAACCCGGCAGTCACCTGCCGGGTTTTTTGTTGTTTCAACCATCCTTTATAACAGGGTCATGTACCTCGCGATGAAGGCGGCTTACATTCTGTGTACATAAATTAGCTATAGAGCGATTGTGCTTGTGCGGTAATCGTCGCCATTGCGGCCTGGTAAGGGCCCGGGCCATAGCTAATGCGGGCGACGCCCAATTTAGTTAAAGTGCCAATGTCCGGACAATTTGGGATCACCATGATATTTACTGGCATGGGCGAATTTTCACACAAAACCTTGATAGCCGTTTTGTTAATGAGGCCGGGTACGAACAAGCCATCGGCGCCTGCTTGATGATAGGCTTGGGATCTTAACATCGCTTCTTTAAGCAATTCGTCAATATGAGCTTCTGGCTCTGCTTGTAAAAACACATCGGTGCGCGCATTGATAAATGTGCCGTTCGTCGCCGCGCGGCTAGCGGCAGCAATTCGCGCCGCCTGGTCTTTAATTTTATAGAGCCCGCCCTTACCAATGATTTGGTCTTCGAGATTAAGCCCCGCCGCTCCATTGTCTGCGGCCTGCTTTACCGTGTCTGCGATTCGTGCGGGCGTTTGTCCATAACCGCTCTCTATATCCACACTCACCGGAACACTAACGGC
>JALSHM010000456.1 GCA_026982235.1 Robiginitomaculum sp.
ATTCGGTAAATCCAGCCGCGTGCCGCTACATCTGTAGCAATACAAACCCGCGCACGCCCGTCGCGTAATGATTGCAATGCACTACTACGTTCCGCCTGGCTCAATTCACCAGACAGCGCTACCACCGAAAACCCGCGATTGCTGAAACGGCTGGTGAGTCGATTTACGGCGGCGCGGGTTGCGCAAAACACAATCGCCGTTTGCGCATTATAATAACGCAACACATTGACAATGGACTTTTCTTGATCATTCTGACTAACCACCAGAGCACGGTATTCAATATCAACATGTTGTTTGTTCTCTCCAACTGTATTGACGCGCACGGCATCATTTTGGAATTTCCTAGTCATGCCCAAAATTGATTTCGGCACGGTAGCAGAGAATAGTAAAGTCTGGCGATTGCGCGGCGCACCTACAAGAATCGCTTCTAATTCTTCACGAAACCCCATGTCGAGCATTTCGTCCGCTTCGTCTAAGACGAGCGCACGAAGTTCGTGCAGCATCAGGGATTTTCGTTTAATATGGTCGAGCAAACGACCCGGTGTCCCGACAACAATATGGGCGCCGCGCGACAAAGCCTTGCGTTCCGTGCGCATATCCATACCGCCCACGCAAGAGGCAATTTTCACCCCTGCCTGCGCGTAAAGCCATTCAAGCTCCCGTTTGACCTGCAAGGCCAGTTCACGGGTCGGCGCAATCACAAGTGCGAGTGGCAGATTACCTCGATTAAAACTATCCGCTTCCCCAAGTAATGTCGGCGCCATCGCAATACCAAATGCGACGGTCTTACCCGATCCGGTTTGCGCCGAAACCAGTAAATCTTGCCCAATAAGTTCCGGTGCCTTCACCGTATCTTGAACCGGGGTCAAAACCTCATAGCCGCGCGTTTTCAGCGCTTTACCAAGCGCCGGATGGACGCCTTCAAAATCTGTCATGTTATGCCTTTCGGATGCGCAATGATGTGGCGCAGAGCCTATATAAAATGCGGGATATAAATGTACCGCAAGCCAATCTCCCTATAGAGCTATACCGCAAATGTACAGAACCGAATGTATGTCGTACGCATATATAAAAAACTCCACCGAAACGGCCGAGCTTTTATTTTAGCTATTTGAGAGCAATCGGATTTCATCGAGTGATTGATCTCGTAAGAGTTGGCCATCTCGCCAAACATTTTCGAGTAAGTTTGTAGCATCGCCCAAATCCGAGCGGCGAATAGTTGTGTATGTACCACCTTGCATCACCAGAGCTTGACGCCCGCGCTTGGAGCTTTTTCCAGGGTCGGTTATTGGGTCTTTATAGACATCATGCCAGGCACTCTCGCCCTTAAACTTAATGGCATTGGCCTTCATCGCCCAGTTCATAGTGTCACGGTGAATGTCACGTTGCAAAAGTGCGCCGCCCATGCCAAAGGCGATATTCTCGGCGCTCCAGCCTTTCTTTTTCAGCCGCTGTAATATGGCTTCGATAGACAAGGCATGTACACCATCGCCCTGTATCACCCGCACATAGTCTGGTAAAACTTTATAGCCCAACGTATTGATATTATAGCCAAAAATATCACCAAGGCTTTCGACCACATCAACGCAGACTTTAATGGGGTTACCGCTATCGGGACGGATAACCAGCGTACCGCCGTTCTCCATGACCTGTTTCTTGAGCGTCCCGCCCCAGATTTTCTTGACAGCACCAAACAAATCATAGCTATCGGAAACCACCGCAAATATTCGGTCTTTGCCACCGAATTGCGCGACCATATTACCATAGGCTTCAGCCTCACGGTCCCGCCCCCAAGATGTCATGGTAGAATGCTCAGATGCCGGGATAGAAAACCCGGCCATGTCCGCACTGTAATAATTTCGCCCCGCTAGCAATGCGCTCACCGTATCTGTGCCTTGGAAATTGACCAAATGCGCCAACCCACCAAGGGAAGCCGCCTCATAGGACGTGGACCCCCGTGCGCCAAAATCATGGAGCTTAAATGGCAATTCTGCGATCGGGTTTTCACAGGTCTGTCGTAAATACTTTTCGATAATCTGCTTAACCGTCCAAGACAATGTGGCCACTGTTGTCGGATACCAAACGGCGCGTAAAAGTGCCGTCTCAATATAACTGGTCAGCCACGGGACGGATGGGTCTGTGTTCTCGACCTGTACGACAGCATTTTTTATGGGCAAGACTGTGCCTTCGCGCACAGCTTGAATACTAAGGGGCAAAACGCCTTTATGCTTATCCAGAATATGCATCCAACCCGCCCGATTAAATGGCACGCCGTGGGCTTGCCATAATGCCTCAGCGTAGTCGATTTCTGCCAGAGTAATCGCCCGCGATAAATAGCGCTTCAAATAGGCTTGCAGCCCAAAGAACAACATATTATCAAAATCCCCACCCCGCGCCTCAATATAGCTCGACACATATTCCGTACCTGGTGGGTATTGTAAATAGTGGGACGCCTTATAGCTATCTACATCGGTTAAGAGACTAAAATCGCCCTCTTTCCATATTGTATGTTTCCATTTCGTATTTTGGTTCGTCATGCAGACTTATAACCATAAATGCAGTGCGTTGAAAACAGGTAATATCCGCCTCAGCTCATCCCGTACCGCGACACGGAATCCAGCGCATAAAGAGTGCGCTAAAGCGTACCGTAGGCGATGGAGGAAGGAAATAATATGTATTTCCTGCCAAGCCTTAGCCCGTAGCGGAAATGTTTTACCAACTTACTTCATCACCCCCACGGTCGTGCTTTTCTTGTCTTTGGATTTGCTTTTCTTATCTCTATCTGGTCGCCATTTATAAATATATCTTGTGCGCCGCTCTTTGAGAGACCGCGCACATCTATGATAGGTACTGCACAAGCCCTTCGCGTTCGCGGCCCTGCCTCGCGGTTTGTGAGTATAACCATGTCCGAATCTGCGCAGGCGGTGGCCACCCCTTCTGGTTCTGCGACTATGCTGATAATTTTGCCCTTTAGGTCAATCCGGCACGCCAGGACATCACAAATATTGTCTATATCCATATAGGATCGGCGTTCCGCACTCTCTAGCCCGGCTTGTTCAATAAATCTATCACGGCCAAAGCCATCACCGCGCATACGGTCGACTTTCAAAATATTAACACTGTCCGGATCCCAAAATGCTACCCTGGCTTCAGGAGAAATACGCATATCAGGGCGGTCTATACTTGCCCATAAAACACAGGATAGAAGGATGGTCGCAATGCCCGCAAACCGGACCTTTCGAGGCCCCAAGCACAGAAAAACAAAACCCAGAGCGAACACACTTATAACCATTGCGTTAGCGCCTTTAATATAGAGCATTGCCCCTTTCATTTCACTGACCCATGTGGAAATGAACAGCACATAATCAAGCCCCTTCCCCATAACCCAGAGCGGCCATTTATCTAGGCCCAGTGGCATCACCAGAACAGCCAGAAACCCGGCAGGCATGACCACTAAGGTAAAAATGGGCATGGCCAGCAGATTAGCAATAAAGCCAAGGCGGGCGAAACGGTGAAAATGCAGCGCCGCAAACCCGCCTGTGGCTGCACCTGCAACGAAGCTTGTGACCGAAAGCCCAACAAATCCCTGCCATAGACGTTGCACAATACTACCCCTTTGCGTAAAATCACGGCGGTCTGCCCACGCTCGATATACAACAACCAAGGCTGCTGTCGCGGAGAATGACATTTGGAAACCAGAACTGAGCAAGCTTTCTGGATGCAGCATGAGCGTAATTGCCGCCGCCAAAGCTACGGAACGCATAGACAGCGCCCGGCGGTTTGTGATGATGGCCATAAACACAATCACCGCCATAATAAATGCCCGCTGGGTAGAGACACTCGCGCCAGAAATCAACAAATAGGTGGTTGCTATTATAATGCCCACCACTGCCGCCCATTTGCGCATATCATGACGCCGTGCCAATGGCCCTAAAGAAGCAAACCCCACGGATGCTAGAAAATAAGCCCCGCCCGCCAGTAGTCCCATATGCAAGCCGGAAATTGCCAGTAAATGTGCCAGCCCTGCGCGGCGTAAAGCATTTGACTGTTCGGGCGGAATACCGGAACGATCCCCCGTGAGCAAAGCCGCTTGCAGCCCAGCCGTATGCGGCGGTGCCCTCGCCTGAATGTGCCGCGACAAGGCATAGCGAAACTTGACCAATTTACGCTTCATGCTTTGTCCAAAATCCAGCTCACCCAGCTCAACCGCTTGTGGTTTGGAGATAGCAAAGCCATATCCGCCAATTTGCTTGTAATAAGCTGCACGGGCGGAATCGTATCCGCCGACAATGGCGGGGTCTGGCGGGGCTGCCATAAGTGTTTTGAATTTTACACTATCACCAGGTTTAAACCCGTAGGGTTTTATGCGCACGCGGACACGTTTTGGGGTTTTCTCTGGCGGCAGGCGCTCAGCAGATGCGACCCGTACATAAAAATGCTGGAGTTTGCCAGAACTATGGATATTTTCTATCCAACCCGTAAATGTATAAGCACGGCGTTCGTCCGGCAATATGGGCGCTTTGACAGCGTGGGTGTGATGAATGGCACGGGTAAAGCCTGCACCTAAAAATAAGGCTAATAAAATCCATTCATAGGCACATGGACGATTTCGCACACGCATCAATGCACCGAATAATACGGTACACACAGCCAGTGCATAGGGCAAAGACGGCTCTGAGCGCCAACCAAAATAGACGGCAATACCTATAGCAAATGCCACAAGACACCACTCAAACCGCGCACGGGCAAGTGTATCTACAAATATTTGCCCGGCAGTTGTGAATGAGGCGAAAATAATTCCCCGCTTCGGCGTGTTTATCCTGTTAATCCCCGCACCCTTTATGGTAAGACTCCCCTATCTAGAACTTATTACTGGTCAAATTATGTCCCCTAAACAACCAAGCACTAAAGTTGTAACACGTTTTGCCCCATCGCCTACAGGATTTTTGCATATTGGTGGGGCGCGGACAGCTTTGTTTAGTTATTATTTTGCCAAGCGCCACGGCGGTGCATTTCGCCTGCGCATTGAAGACACAGACAAAAAACGATCTACCGCAGAGGCCACGCAGGCTATATTAGATGGCATGGACTGGCTCGATCTGCACCACGACGGTGATATTGTTTACCAAAGCCAAAACGCAGACAAGCACCGTGCCGCCGCCGAAGCTTTAATAAAAAGCGGTCATGCCTATTTATGTTATCTTACGCCCGATGAGATTTCGGCGGAGCGCGAAGCCTCCCGCGCAGAAGGCCGTGCCTTTCGCTCCAAATGGCGCAATGGTGGCACGCCCCCCAAAGACGCCCCATTTGTTGTTCGTTTCAAAGTGCCACAAGGCAAGACGACCATAATGGATCAAGTGCAAGGCGAAGTTACATGGAACAACAAAGATTTTGACGACCTTATCTTACTGCGCGCAGACAATAGCCCGGTTTATATGCTGGCCGTTGTGGTTGACGATCACGATATGGGTGTGACCCATGTTATTCGGGGTGATGATCATCTGATCAATGCTGGGCGGCAAAAATTGATATATGAAGCACTGGGCTGGGACGTACCAGATTTCACCCATGTGCCCTTAATATTCGGCCCGGACGGTAAGAAGCTTTCCAAGCGCCACGGTGCGCTCGGCGTAGATGCATATGCAGATATGGGCTATATTCCCGCAGGCTTGCGCAATTATCTGACACGTCTGGGTTGGAGCCACGGCGATATGGAAATATTTGACGATGCGCAGGTAACAAAGGTTTTCGCACTTTCCGACATTAACAAAGCCCCTGCCCGGCTTGATTTTGGCAAAATGGCCTTCATCAACGGCGAGCATATGGCACGGACAGACGTTGAAACGCTCTTATACTACGGCAAAAAGTTCTTCGAAGATATAAATGGTGGCGTTTTAAACACGGCGCAGATGGCACGGCTTACCAAAGCTTTGCCCCATATCGTCTCTCGCGCCAAGACTTTGGATGAACTCGCGGACAAAGCCTTCTTTGTGACCCGCGAACGCCCTATTGAAATCACAGGCAAAGCCAAAAAACCACTCAAGCCGGACACAGAAACCCGGTTAAGGGATTTGCTTTCTGTACTAAAATCTATTAAGGAAGACGCGTGGAATGACCAGAATATTCTGGAGCACCTGCAGGCATATATCACCAACGAAGGCATCGGGTTTGGCAAGGTCGGCGCACCGCTACGGGCTTGCTTGACTGGTGGGGCGGCATCACCTGATTTGTCGCTTGTACTTGAATTATTAGGGCGGGAAGAAGCGCTTGGACGCATAGAAGACTGTTTAGGCACTTATTTTTAGAAAATTTATTTTAGAGGATACTAAGGAAAATGGAAAACAAAATTGAAAATCGCGGTACTGCCAAAATCAATCTTGATGGTAAGAGCTTTGAACTGCCTGTTTACGGCGGATCAATGGGGCCAGATGCTATAGACGTGCGTGGTCTCTATAAAAACTCTGGGCATTTTACCTTCGACCCCGGCTATACTTCTACTGCCAGTACCGAAAGCCAGATTACATTTATTGACGGTCTGAAAGGTCAACTCTTATATCGTGGTTATCCGATTGAACAACTCGCAGAAGAATCGACATTTCTAGAAACTGCATATTTGCTGATTAACGGCGAATTACCAAACGCTAAACAGTGTGAAGAGTTTACCAAAACCATCACCAATCACACTATGTTGCACGAACAAGTCGAGCGCTTCTTCCATGGCTTTCGTCGTGATGCGCACCCAATGGCTATGGTGTGTGCTACCGTTGGAGCGCTATCTGCATTTTACCACGATAGTACCGACATCAATGATAACGACCAGCGCGACTTAGCCGTTATTCGTCTGATTGCAAAAATGCCAACCATTGCGGCACGCGCTTATAAATACTCTATTGGCCAGCCCCATATCTACCCTGATAATTCTTTAAGTTATTCTGCAAATTTCCTGAAAATGTGTTTTGCCGTTCCGTGCGAGGAATATGTGGTTAATCCGGTTATCGCCGATGCTATGGACAAAATCTTTATCCTCCATGCCGATCACGAACAAAATGCATCTACATCCACAGTCCGCCTTGCTGGCTCATCCGGTGCCAATCCGTTTGCTTGTATCGCGGCGGGTGTGGCTTGTCTTTGGGGACCGTCACACGGCGGTGCTAACGAAGCTTGCCTCAACATGCTCAAAGAAATTGGTACCGTTGACCGTATCCCGGAATTTATCGCCCGCGCCAAAGATCGCAATGACCCGTTTCGCCTTATGGGTTTTGGTCACCGTGTTTATAAAAACTATGACCCACGCGCCAAAGTCATGCAAAAAACTGCACACGCGGTTCTCGCCGAGCTTAACATCACGGACAATCCAATCCTAGACGTGGCTATGGAGCTTGAAAAAATCGCTCTCAACGACGAATATTTCATCGAGAAAAAATTGTTCCCCAATGTAGATTTCTACTCCGGCACGGTTCTTTCTGCCCTAGGCTTCCCAACCTCAATGTTCACAGTATTGTTCGCCCTTGCCCGTACGGTGGGTTGGATTTCACAGTGGAACGAAATGCTTGAAGACAAATCCCAACGCATTGGCCGCCCAAGACAAATCTACACAGGCGCCCCCCTGCGCGATTATGTGAAGATGGCAGATCGGTAAAGTCTCAATTCACCTTTTCCACAATCGCGAGAACCGCCTTTGCAGCGCGAGCGCTTGAGTTTTGGTTCCCCGTTTCGCCGCCGCTGCGCATTTTCTGCGTCGCGGCGCGAAGTGTTTTGCTGGCACTAGCACGGTTTTGCGGACTTTGTAAATATTTAAGGGCTGCATTGGCCAAGTTTTGTCCAGTACAATCATTTTGCATAAACTCAGGCATCAAGGTCTCGTTTGCCGCAATATTGACGATGGATATATGTTTCGGCTTATACATGCGGCGCGCAATCATATAGGTCAGCGTATTGAGTTTATAACCGACCACAGTAGGTACACCTGCACTTGCAAGCTGGCTGGTTACGGTACCGGAGCAGGCTATGGCCGCATCGGCAGCGGCGAAGCAGTCTAATTTACGGTCTTCCTTTAAGAGTATAACATCTTGCAAAGTGCGGTACTGGGTAGCGGCAGCTAGAACATCCTCGGATATTGTATCAGACACAGGC
>JALSHM010000457.1 GCA_026982235.1 Robiginitomaculum sp.
GCGAAATTCATTACCTGTACAGGTCTGTTTGACGACGATAATGAAACACCTGATGATTATACAGAACTTTTGGCTCAGGCGCGAGAACTGAATATACCCATGGTCTGCGCCAATCCGGATATCCGGGTCAAGAAGGGCGACAAGATGATATATTGCGGCGGGGCGCTGGCGCAAGCCTATGAGGATATGGGCGGCGAGGTTATCTATGCGGGTAAGCCCTATGATCCTATTTACCGTTTGTCGCGGGCTTGGTTGAAAGAACTTACGGGCTACGAACTTGATCGATCGCGCGTGCTGGCCATTGGCGATAATATTCATACGGACTTGCTCGGTGCCCAAAATCAGAAATATGATGCTTTGTTTGTGGCCGATGGGCTGAATGCGGGGAATAGCGAGGCGGTCGCAAATCTACTTGAAAAGCACGGTATATATGTCAAATATATGCTCTCGACACTTTCTTGGTAAAGATGGCTTGGTAAAGATGGCTTGGTAGAACACAAAGTGAGAATATGATGAGTAAGAAACGCGGATATTATCTGGACGAAATGAAAGTCGGTATGTTTGCCGAGACCACAATGGTGGTGACGGGCGAAAAAATTGATACATTTGCTGAACTCACTGGCGACGTGAACCCTATCCATGTGGATGCGGAATTTGCTGCCCAGTCTATGTTCGGCAAGCGCATTGCCCACGGGGCTTTGTCAGCGTCTCTCATATCGGCTATTCTGGGCAATGATTTACCGGGGTCGGGGGCTATATTTGTTGAGCTGAATATGCGGTTTCGCCGTCCGGCCTTTATTGACGACGAGATTACCGCGCGGGCCGAAGTTGCCGAGATCAATGAACGCACAGGGCGCATAAAAATGAAGGTTTCATGCAGTGTGAATGGCAAGCAAATTATTCGCGGTAACGCTGGCGTTATTGTTCCCAAACGACCCGCCGCAGACTAATTATGAAGGTTATCGATTATTATTCTGGTCTAGCCGAGGCAGACAAGGGTGCGGTGATTGCCCTTGGCAATTTCGACGGTCTACACCGAGGTCATAAGGTCGTGATCGAAACGGCGGCGGACATTGCCAAGCAAAACGGGGCGACGCTTGCAGTGGCGTTGTTTCGTCCCCACCCCAGCCAGTTTTTTGACCCCAATGTCACCCCGTTTCGCTTGATGAGCGCACGGGTGCGGGCGCGATTGCTCAAAGAAATGGGCGCAAAAACCCTATATGAAATCCCATTTGATAAGACCCTGACCCAAATGGACGACGAAGAATTTGTGGAAATCGTCCTGCACCAGGGGCTCGGTGTCACCCATGTGGTGGTCGGCGAAGATTTTCGTTATGGTAAAAAACGCTGTGGCGATTGCCAGACATTGGCCAAACATTGTGCGGCGCGTGGCATTGGCGTGACCACAGTGCCAGAGATTAGCCTACACAAAAGCTACGGCAAATACGGTTCCACAGAAATCCGCCAAGCGCTCAGAGACGGGGATGTATTTTTTGCCGCCCATATGTTGTCGCGTCCGTGGATTGTCGACGGTGAAGTGGTTCACGGTGACCATCTTGGCCGCACGCTTGGTTTCCCGACGGCCAATCTATATTTCAAGGATCGCATCAGACCCAAGGCGGGTATTTATGCGGCACAGTGTCGACTAGACGGTGAAGAGAAATGGTATCACGGTGTCGCCTATGTGGGGTCACGGCCAACGGTGGATGGTAAAGACCATAGGCTTGAAATGCACATATTCGATTTTGACGCTGATATTTATGGCCGCATCATAGAAGTCGCCTTTCGCAGCTTTGTGCGCGACGACATAAAATTCGACGGACTAGATGCGCTGACCACGCAAATGAAAAAAGACGCAGATGGTGTCCGCGCCATATTCGGGATTTAGCACATATTCGGTATGTTTTGGTTCATTTGAACGCAAAACGCTTTAGGGTCTGTGGGTATTCACCACAAACGGCATGAATGGACCATTTTTGGCGGCAAAAATGCGGGATATTTCACGCGCGGTAGAAACTTTATCCTTGATAGATTATTCTCCCTCATAGTGCGGCAATGACACAAATAAACAAGCATATACGATTATGACATTGATAAATAAAGATACCTGCAGCTCGACTGCACTAGACATTACTGCCCATAATCTAATGAAACGCATAAGTGCGTTGATAGAGCATTTGGGTACGCTTACTGGCGATAAGACGGCAGAAAATCATGCAAGAGAGATTGCATCTCTGTTCAAGAGTTTAAAAGAATTATGCGCTTTTAAGGAGGACGTAATGGCGGCTGAAACGTCGCAGCACCCTAAATATACTCCTGAGGAGAAATTGGCTATGGCGAAAGAACTCGCAAATATTGTTATTAAGAATGGTGGACACCTTTGAGCTTTCTGAAATATGTTTCGGGATTTTGCAGTATGGATAGCGAAATGCTAGGCTTGTTGCTTGATGCGCAGACATCCTGGGCAAAAACGCGGCGCTTAGACCAAACCCCGCCTGAAAATGATTGGCTTGTATGGCTCTTATTAGGGGGGCGTGGCGCCGGGAAAACCCGCGCTGGAGCCGAGTGGGTGCTTGAACAGGTTAAGTCGGGAAAAAAACGCATAGCGCTAGTTGCGCCCACTTATAATGATGCCCGCGAGGTAATGATAAGCGGCGAAAGCGGGTTGTTGAATATTGGATTTGCACATGAACGCCCTGAATATATTTCTTCGCGCCGCCGTTTGGAATGGAAAGAGTTTGGGGCAATCGCCTATGTGTTTTCCGCAGAAGATCCAGACGGCTTGCGTGGGCCACAATTTGATTGTGCTTGGGCAGACGAGTTTTGTACCTGGGCTTATCCAGAGGCGACCTTGTCGAATTTGCGCTTGGGGCTAAGGCTTGGGGATGCGCCGAAACTGGTGATGACCACAACGCCCAAACCACTGGCCAGCTTGAAGAAGCTGATGGCTGAACCTGGCGTGGCAGTGACGCGGGCGACGACTAAGGATAATGAAGCCAATTTGTCTCCGGCTTTTATGCGCTCAATATATGAAATTTACGGCGGCACGCGCTTGGGTCGGCAAGAACTGAACGGTGAAATCATGGAAGATAGGGACGGTGCCTTATGGACACGGGCTTTGATTGACAGTGTATTGATTAGCGCGGCACCCAAAGAGATACAAAAAACGGTGGTCGCTATTGATCCGCCTGCCACTAGTGGGTCGCGGGCAGATGCGTGCGGACTTATTGTGGCGGCGCGGGTCGGGTTTGGTGCGCAGGCGCGGGTCTATATATTACATGACGGCACGGTTCAGGGGCTGAAGCCGGATCAATGGGCATTACGTGCCGTGAACTTGTGGAAAGAATGGGACGCAGATTATTTGCTCGCCGAAGTCAATCAAGGCGGTGAGATGGTCAAAACCATGCTGGAAGCTATTGGTGCGCAAGCGCCCGTGCGCACGGTCTATGCCTCTAAATCTAAAGTCGCGCGTGCGGAACCTGTGGCGGCGCTTTATGAGCAAGGTAAGGTTAAGCATGTGGGGAGCTTTCCTAAGCTGGAGGATGAGCTTTGTATGATGGGGACGCATGAAGGTTCTCGGACGAGTCCCGATCGCGCCGATGCATTGGTTTGGGCGGTGACCGATTTATTGCTTAAACCCAGAACCCAACCCCAAGTGCGCATGGTGTAAATCAGTGATAAAAGACTTGCATGGATGTGGATAAAAGTTCACTATATGTTCTATGGAATATATTGTTATCATTTTGATTTGTGCGTTTTTGGGCATTGGGTTTTTCCTAAATCAGCCTAATTGGCAAGACCCGAAGAGTACGCAAGCGGATGCACAAACTTTGCAGGCCTATGAAGCCCGACCCAGCTTGTTTGTTAACGCTTCTGAGCGGGCTTTATTTTCGGCACTTATTCGGCATAAGCCAGACAAATATTTTGTTATGTCCAAGGTGCGCTTGGAAGATATATTACAGGTGAAGGGTGCTATCAAACATGGGCGTTTGCGCTGGCAATACCGGGGGCGCATAAAGTCCAGACATGTGGATTTTATCATATGTGATGCTGAGGGACGGTTTTTATGTGCGCTTGAATTAGACGGCAAGTCTCATAAACGAGATGTGGCAGAAATGGTTGATGGGTTTAAGGATGCGATTTTTCAATATGCGGGCTTATCGTTGTTGCGGGTGCAAACTGGGGTGAATTTTGACCAATTTTCCAAGGCATTATGGCAAAAGATAGAGGAAAATTAACGCTCTATTTACCGTGATATTTAAACCCTTTTTAACCATAATTCTACATATTGGGGTTAAGACATATCTTATGTGGAGCAGGACAATGGCGAGTAAGCGAAAATTGGGACAGAAATTTATGTTACGCCGTAAACACAAAGAGGCCACTGCAGAACTAGCCACACTCAACCGGGAAATGGCTTTGCGCATGATTGCATTGGCCCATGAGACGGGTGAAGTTAAACCACTTATTGATGCGGTTAAGGCTCTGCGCTCATCAGAAGAATTGTTTTCCCAAGATACGGCGCAAATTGACAGCGCCAGGCTTCAGAAAAAACTTGGTGATGTGCTTTTGAACGTGGGTAAAAACGAAAATGATATTGCGGCCATCGAAGCGGCTATTTCCGCTTATCGCGGCGCTATCACGATTGCCTCCATGCTCGGCGCACAAAATTTGCGTATGGAAGCCCGCAAAAGTCATGCTTTGGCATTGAACTATGTGGGTAAAGGGGAGCGTAGCGCTACATTTTCTTTAATGGGCGCGGCTTAAATCAGAACGCAAATTTACCCTATAACCATGCACTGCAAATACGTATCCATGGTTTTTATTCGTAAATAATCAATAAAACCAAAGCTTTACACAAAAAAACCGCATATGTATCCACGGGTCTGCAAGCTGGGCTAGATTTCATCCATGGTCAGAAATTCGGCTTTGCGCAAAGCCTGAATGAAGACCCCCAACTCAACTTGACCCTTAATCTGGATATTTTATGAAAAACTGGCTTCAGGCCGCGTTTTTGCGTGCGCCCCATACAAAATCTAATACTGGTTCCAGTGCGCCTTTAGTGGCTTTACAATTGGCCAACATGTCCCATGCTTCCGCGCACTGGACACCACAAAATTATGGTGCTTTGGCGCGAGAGGGATATCAACAAAATGCTATTGCTTACCGCTGTATCCGGCTGATTGCCGAAGCGGCGGCATCGGTTCCGCTGTGCGTGCGCAGGGCTAACGCATGTATGGATAGCGATCCTGCGGCGCGGCTTTTGCGTAAACCCAATCCGAAAATGTCCCGGGCGGAATTTTTCGAAGCGTTTTATGGCTATCTTCATTTGAGCGGTGACAGTTTTGTCGAAGCCGTTATTGTAGAAGACCGCCCTGCCGCCTTGTTTACATTACGTCCCGATAGAATGCGCGCCGTGACCGACCATACGGGTTGGCCGAGCGCTTGGGATTATGAGGTAGACGGCAAGAGACGGCGTTTTAACACTGACCCGGCTAGCGGGCGCACACTTATTCATCATATGCGCCTGTTTCACCCGACTGAGGATATTTATGGTTTCTCCCCGCTGGCCGCCGCCGCCAAAGCGGTGGATGTACACAATGCGGGCGGGGTGTGGACCAAAGCTTTGTTAGATAATTCGGCGCGCCCTAGTGGGGCGCTCATCTATAAAGGTGCCAGCGGTTCAGAGCATTTAAGCGATGAGCAATTCGCGCGGCTGAAATCTGAATTAGACAGCAAACACAGCGGTGCTGGAGCGGCAGGCCGGCCTTTATTGCTTGAGGGCGGTCTGGACTGGAAAGCCATGAGTATGTCGCCGACCGATATGGATTTCCTCAATGCCAGGCGCGAAGCGGCGCGGGAAATTGCGCTGGCTTTCGGGGTGCCGCCCATGTTGCTGGGTATTCCTGGCGATAATACTTACGCCAATTATAAAGAAGCCAATTTAGCCTTTTGGCGACAAACCATTTTGCCGCTGGTGCGCAAAACTGCGGACAGTTTTGGCAGCTGGCTGGCGGATTGGTATGGGGATGGTCTGCGTATCAGTGCCGACGAAGATAACATCCCGGCTTTGGCCTTGGAGCGTGCGGGACGGTGGATAGCTTTAAACGATATAAGCTTTATGAGCGACGAGGAAAAACGCGTGCGTGCAGGCTTGCCAGCTCGGGGCGTACAATGAGCGGCTTTAAACTCGACCGCACGGTCGGCATTGGCATTATCGTCACTCTGGCCATTCAAAGCGCAGGTGCTTTGATGTGGGGCGGGGCAGCCGAAGCGCGGTTGCAAATTTTGGAAAAAACCACAATGACCAGCCCGCCAATGGCCGAGCGCATGGCGCGTATGGAAGAACAAATGACCATGGCAAGACAGTCTTTGGAACGCATAGAACAGCGCTTAGACGCAGAGAATAACTAGAGAATCATAACATGAATACAGATTTCCAACCGCTTACCGGGCGTATGCGTATATCTGGCTATGCCAGCTTGTTTGGCAAGACGGATCTGGGCGGTGATATTGTCCGGCGCGGGGCTTTTGCCGCCAGCTTGTTGTCCTTGAAAAATGGGCAAATTCCTATGCTTTTTGCCCACGAAACCAAACAGCCTATCGGTGTTTGGCACCGAATATTTGAGGACGCTACCGGACTGTTTGTTGCGGGTGATATTTACCTTGGCGATACCCGCGCGGACCGCACGGCACGCCTTATACGCTCTGGTGCGCTGAGCGGGTTATCTATCGGATACCGTACCATACGAAGCCGTCCCGTAAGTGGTGGTCGTGAGCTTATTGAACTTGATCTTTGGGAGGTTTCTATCGTCGCCTTCCCAATGCTGCGTCGTGCGCGCATCACCCAAATCGACGATTTGCATCCCCTTGATCACTTGGATCAGGACTTATCAACCTCACACAGGAGAATAATGTGAGAAACTCAAAACCTACCCCCAAAAACAAAGAAGTTAAAATGGTCAAATCCGCAGAATTGCGAACTGCCCAAGCTGATTTCTCTGCAACATTTGCGGCTTTCAAAAACGCCAATGATCAACGCTTGGCCGAGATTGAAGCCAAGCAATCCGCCGATACGCTTTTGATTGATAAAGTTGAGCGCTTAAATGCGGCACTGGATCAACAATCTAGCCGTATTGAGCGCCTCTCCATCAAAAACGCCCAACCGCATATGGAAGCGTCTGCTCGCCATGACCTTAGCAATAGCGAAGCTAAATCAGCTTGGTCGTCCTATATCCGTACAGGTGACGGCAGTGCTTTGGCGACATTAGAAAGCAAAGGCCTCAGTGCTGGTGTTGATGCGGAGGGTGGTTATGTTGCACCTGCGCAAACCGAGAGCCGTATTGACCGGGCTTTGGCAGAAAGCTCCCCTTTTCGAACCATTGCCAGTATTCGCCGCATTGGTGCGGGTACGTTTAAAAAGCCCGTGAGTGCGGGCGGGGCCGCGTCTGGTTGGGCTGGCGAGATTGATGCTCGTCCTGAAACCACTGCACCTTTATTAGAGCTTTTGGATTTCCCCGCAGGTGAGCTTTATGCCATGCCGGCGGCTACACAAATCTTGCTCGACGATGGTGTTGCAGATGTTGATCAATGGTTAGCCGACGAAGTCCGTGATGTTTTTGCTGCCCAAGAAACGGCGGCATTTACTACGGGTAATGGTGTCAACAAACCCAGCGGTATTTTGAATTATACCAATGTGGCAGATGCATCCCAAGCCTGGGGCAATGTCGGCTATGTGGCTACGGGTACAGACGGTGGCTTTGACGGCACAGCGCCGATTGATGCGCTCATAGACCTCATCTATGCGCCCAAACCGCGCTATCGTTCTGGGGCCAGCTTTGTCATGAACCGCCGCACGGTCGGGGCTTTGCGCAAGTTCAAAGATGCAGATGGCAATTATATCTGGCAACCCGCCCAATCTGCTGGCCAGCCATCATCCTTGCTGGGCTATCCCTTGGTTGAGGTTGAAGACATGCCGGACATTGCCGCCGATAGCTTTTCTGTAGCCTTTGGCGATTTTAGGCGTGGCTATCTCATTGTTGACCGTCAAGGTGTGCGCGTGTTGCGCGATCCATAT
>JALSHM010000458.1 GCA_026982235.1 Robiginitomaculum sp.
ATTGACGGTATGCTCCCGGCGCTGGCCTATAAGGGCACACCGCCGCGCTTGGTGCATCGGCTCGACAAAGACACGAGTGGGGTTTTGGTAGTTGCGAAAAATGCTAAATCTGCGGCTTGGTTGGGCAAGGCGTTTCAAAACCGTAGCACCAAGAAAATCTATTGGGGCATCACCCACGGCGTGCCGCGCCCAAGCTCCGGTGAGGTCAAAGGCTATGTGGCCAAGGGCGAGGGCTATGATGGGCGCGAGATTATGATGGCCGTGCGCCACGGCACGCCCGGTGCCAAATATGCGCGCACGCTTTACCAAGTCGCATCCGCTGCTGGCAACCGCGCCGCCTGGGTGGTGATGCAACCGCTTTCAGGGCGCAAGCACCAGCTTAGATTACATATGCACCTCTTGGAAACGCCCTTAGCATTTGATCCAAAATACACTAGCGACAAAGAAGAATTAGGCGGCCTAAGCCCGCAATTACATTTACACGCCAAGTCGCTGACTTTGCCGCACCCTGATGGTCATATCATCGAGCTAAATGCCGCCTTATCTCCACATATGAAAAACGCATTTGATTTGTTCGGTTTTGACGAAAATACACACTTGGAAGAATTGGAACCTTAATGGCGAAGCGGTTTTATGATAGTGTTGTTGTGGAGAGCCGGGCTGGTGTTTGCGTGGTGACACTGGATGGTCGGGTTTTGAAAACGCCGGGCAAGGTGGATTTGCTGTTTAAATCACAGGCACATGCGCAATTGGTGGCGGCTGAGTGGCAAGCCCAAGGCGCAGAAATATTACCCCACACTATGCCGTGTACGCGCATGATGAATGTGGCGTGTGAGCAAACGCCTTCGCGGCGCGGTGAACTTGTCAAAGAATTTCGCGCGTATACGGAGACGGATTTGCTGTGTTATCGTTCCCATAGCCCCATAGATTTGGCGGCGCGGCAAGAACAAAGCTGGCAGCCCGTATTGGATTATGTGGCCGCAACACACGGTATTGCCTTGGCGGTGACGACGGGCATTAAAGCCGTGGCTCAGCCTGAGACATCTCTGGCGTCGGCGGCTGAATATGCAAATGGGCAGGATGATTTGGATTTGACTTTACTCTTGCATTTTACCGCCAGCTTTGGCTCGGCCATGTTGGCGCTGGCCGTTATGGAAGGGCACTTGCATGTGGATACGGCTTTTGCCCTGTCACGGCTTGATGAAAATTTTCAAAATGAACGATGGGGCGCGGACGCAGAAGCGGTAGAAAACAACCGTTTACTTTTACATGAACTCAGCCAAATGGCTCAATTGATAAAGGCATAGCTATGGGAAATATGGTCACTGTTAGGGAAAGAGCAGGGGGTGTTTACACCCAAGATGTTTTGGCACGCGGACACCGTTTATATGCGGACGAGCCAGAAAACCTTGGCGGGTCTGACTTGGGGCCTAGTCCGTTTGAATTTGTTTTGGCAGGTTTAGGGGCCTGCACAACCATTACATTGCGCATGTATGCGGAGCGCAAAAAATGGCCTGTCACCCATATTGGGGTGGATGTGAGCTATAAAAAATCCGGTTTTGGCGCGGATATGAAAAGCGTGTTTATCCGCAAAATCACCATTGAGGGTGATTTGGATGAAGCCCAGCTGAAACGCATGATGGCCATAGCCGATAAATGTCCCGTCCACAAAATGCTGGAAGCCGAAACAGAAATTAGGACTGAATTGGTTGACTGAATTTACCCCACAAGCGGGTAATTGGCTTCTTTGATATAGGTGTTGGGGCCGTGTTTGTGGGGTTCTACGCAATAGAGAGAAAATTCATCGACGAGGAATGGTTCCGTTTTAAAGCGGATATGGCGGCGGATATAGCGCTCGAAATCGTCTTTGGCATAGCCGCGCCGCAGATAGGCCAAGCTGAGATGAGGTCGAAATTTGCGGGCTTCCATTTCAACCTTGCTGCGCCGTGACGCGCTTCTGACATGTTTGTGTAAGCGGTTCAGGGCGGGGTTGTCTTCGACGCCGAGCCATAGGGTATGGGGGCGGGTCGAGCCGAAAAAGTCCACACCCGTTAGGCGCATATCAAACCCGTATCCAGGGGCGCGGGCGAGTTCCCGGTCTAGGATTTCTGCGTATGCGTCGCTCAGTTCTCCGAAATAACCGACGGTGATATGCAGATTATCCAAAGGCGCCCACTTGACGCCCTCTATACCTTTTTGCAAAGGCGCGACGGCGTCTAGGATGTTTTCGGGCGGGGTTATGGCGGCAAAATATGTGGGCATAATGGGTTGCCTCTAGCCTTAAGGGCAGGGCGATCTGTATTTAACATGGAATTTGTGTGCGGCTTTATCCATTTCTTCCGTCCAGTCAAGGTCAAAGGCGTCGATATTTTCGGCGAGTTGTTCCATTGTCGTTGCCCCAATAATAGTCGCCGTGGTGAAGGCGCGACTGTCAACGAATTTCAAGGCGAATTGTACCGGGGTGATGCCCAAATCGTGGGCGAGATCTTCGCAAGCGGCAATGGCTTTCTCCGCGTCGCCGCCTTCATAGCGTTCCATACGCCCAAACAATGTATTGCGTGCGCCCTCTGGCCTGGCGCCGTTTCTGTATTTACCCGTGAGGAAACCTTGGGCGAGGGGGGAATAGGCCAAGAGGCCGATATTCTCGCGCATGGCAATTTCCGCAAGGTCATAATCAAAGCGGCGGCTGACCATTGAATAGACATTTTGGATAGATGCCATGCGCGGCCAGCCGTTTTGTTCCGATAAGGCTAAATAGCGCATAGTGCCCCAAGCACTTTCATTGGACAGACCCAGATGGCGGATATTGCCTTTGTCCACATGGCGGGCGAGAGCTTCCAGCGTGTCCTCAAACGGGATCATATCGTCAATGCCGAAATCTCGAAACGAGTGAAAACCGAAAACCTCACGCGGACGGTCCGGCCAGTGTAATTGGTAAAGGTCTATATAATCCGTTTGCAGGGCTTTTAAAGAACGCTCCACGGCGAAGTCTATATCGGCCTTGGTGTGGCGCGGTGGTGCGCCGTCCGGCCTGAACCAATTCGCCCCATCCATGCGCCCGACAATCTTGGTGGCAATGACCAATTTATCGCGGTCATGACGGTCTTTAAGCCACGTACCGATATATTTTTCGGTCAAGCCGCGCGTATCCGGCTTGGGCGGGATTGGGTATAATTCGGCTGTGTCGAAAAAATTAACACCGCGCCCGGCGGCATAATCTAGTTGCGCATAGGCTTCGGCTTCGGTGTTTTGCTGGCCATATGTCATAGTGCCAAGACAAATCCGCGAGACTTTGGTATCTGTGCGGCCAAGGTTTGTATATTTCATATTTGCGTTTCTTTCACGTTATATGCCGATTATGCTTGGAAATTGGGTAAAACTCCTTATATTGTAGGTTATCTACTTCGCGCACATCTGTGCAAGTTCTTTTTGGCGAAAGCCTTTTTCTTAAGGAGAGAAAAATGAATCAATTTTCAAATAATGCCGTCACCCAAGGCGGCGAAATGGATCTAGGTCTGCGTAACTTTATGTTGGGCACCTATAAATATATGGTAGCAGCCATGGCTGTGTCCGGGATTGTTGCCTATTTGTTTGGCAATAATGTACTGCTAGATAGCGCAGGCAGGTTATCCGACATTGGTCGTATGCTCTATAGTCCAGGAGCAGCGATTGGGCTGACATTTGGGATTATTATTCTGTTTGGCGCCGTTGGGAGTAAATTACACTCCATGAGTGTCCAAGGTGTCAAGATATTCTTGTTCAGCTTTGCGGCGATTATGGGCATTTGGTTGTCGTCTATTGCTGTACTGGTTGACCCGATGATTTCCGTGAAAATCTTCTTTATGGCGGCCACAGCTTTCCTCGGTGTGAGCTTGGTTGGTTATACGACTAAGAAAGATTTGGGCGGTCTTGCCAAATTCTTCATTATGGTTTTTGTTGGCTTTATTGCTATCAATATACTTGGTATGTTCATCCCTGCGCTTGCGATGTCGGGAACGGCAGGTTTCATCTTTAACCTGGTGGGGCTTGTTGCTATTTGTGGTATCACAGCATGGGAAACCCAGTCCTTAAAACGTATTTATTACAATACGGCTGGTGATGTAGAGATGGCAGAGAAAATGTCTGTGTACGGCGCAGCATCGCTCTTATTGTCTTTCATCAACATTTTCTCAATCCTGATGAGTATGTTTGGTAGCGATTAAATTGCTACAAATTTAGACTGCAGAAAGCCTCATTTCGCGATGGGGCTTTTTTCTTTGCATATTTATTAAAAAAATGTTAAGAAACACAGGTTGTTAACAAGCCGAAGTGCTTGGGCAGCGTATAAAAAAAGGGCAAAATGCCCACATCACTAGACACTTAAGGGGGAGAACTTTAAGTGTCACAAAACCTTAAAGGGGGAAATATATGTCTATTGCACGTATTATTTGGACAATTAGCCTGCTGGCTGCTGTTATTTTCGCATTCGTTAGCGGATTTGAATATGGCGGCGTAGTACTTACTGCACTCGGTATTGTGAGCGGTTGGTTTGTTGATAAGGAACACCGTCTTGGTTTGTTAATTGCGGCTTTATTTTTGATGGGTGGCGGCGCTGCTGCTTGGGGAGCCATTCCTGGAATTGGCGAACATCTAACCGCTATTCTGAGCAGTATTGGTGCTGTTCTTGCCGCAGCAGGTGTAACGGCTATCCTTCGCCGTCTTGTGGAGCGTATTCTACTAGGCAAAGGCACCGAAAGTTAAGATAAAACAATAATAAACACCAAGCTTATACCCCGTCAGCCCCACATCTGGCGGGGTTTTTTATGGGTGTTTCAAGTTTGTACTCATAATGGAAGCTAAACCGATTTTAATGTAAAGTCGCAGTTTTGGTAACCATTGAGTAACCGAATGGTCGTATTTTGGCTTTATGAAAAAATTAACCATACTAATTTCCGCCAGCGTTTTTGCGCTCCTGACAACTGGTTGCACCACAGTTATGACTGCGGGTGTCAAGAAGGGCGACGAACGCAATTTTGCCCGCTCACTCAATGATGTCAATGCATCGCGGGCTATCAAAGCCCGTATGAGCCGCGTAGAGGGCTTCAAATTGTCTGGTGTAGATGTGGAAGTTGCTGAGGGTATTGTCGTGCTATCTGGCAATGTACCGCGCGAAGAAGACCGCATCGAAGCTGAACGTATTGCTTGGTCAGGCCCAGCCATAGTTCAAGTGGGTAATGAGATCTTGATCAAAGAGAAACAAGGCTTGGTGCGTAATACTAAAGACGGTATTCTCAATAATTCAATCCGCGCCCGCATGATTGCCGCAAAAGCGGTCAAAGCCCGCAATTATAATATCGAAGTTAATGATGGTGTTGTGTATTTGCTCGGTGTTGCCCGCACGCCCGAAGAGCTAGCGCTAGCGGCCCATATTGCCAGCACGACCAAAGGCACAGCTGAGGTCATTTCCTATGTGCGGATTGCGGGTGATCACTCACGTATGACGGCGCAAGGCCCTGGCTTTAACGGCGAACCCAGCAATATTGCTGGCATAGCGCCGGGTTTGGTGACCGGTGCGCCCAATTATCAACCCCTAACGCAAGCACCCCTAACGCAAGCACCCCTAACGCAAGCACCTCTGTCTTCGGCGCCCATTCCCCAAGCCACTGAATTACCAGCCATACCATCCACGCCAAGCCAAGTCCTGGACGGCGATGCTATAGAAAGCGGGGAACCTTATTACCGCGACCCGGTCACGGGTGAACGCATTATTTTGCCAGAAGGCGTGAAGCCTATTCCCTATGTGCCGGACACTAGTCCTGGCTCTTTGGGCGCGGGTGGTGCGCCATTACCCCCAGGTGCCGTTGCTGCACCGGGCGGCAGTGCCTATAATATTGATCCGCAAACAGGTGAAATAGTTCCGGTTAAGTATTAACTGCAACACTATATAGAATTTTTGCAATTCAGTTTTTTGTAATCGTCACTTCCATTATTTTTACGTTGCCGCTATGGTATAGCGAAAATGTGGATAGAGCCACTTGCGGGGAAATATGGAGAAACGAGACAACCGAAATCCTTCCCGAGATATGGACGCACCGATTTGGTTGGCGCACGGGGCGGACGTATATGATTTAATTAAGCCTGTGACCATGCGGAAAAATATTTCCGTCGGTACAGTACTCATCGCGCAAGGTGCATCAATTGCACACATATATTTCGTGCTTAAAGGTCGGGCGCAGGCTTTTATTTATACCGAGGATGGACAGAGGTTTTGGGTCGCAGATTTTGGCCCCGGTGATATATTTGGCCACCCTGAAATTTTGTCCGATACTCCCATAGAGTTTGAAGTACGAGCTGATACGGATATGAAGCTTGCGGTCTTACCCGCCAACACTTTCATGGATATGATGAACAAAGCCAAGGGTTTTGGAAAAAATATTTCTTTGCATTTAGCCACAAGCTTAAGCCGGGCAAACACGCGATTGTTTGAGTTAGCCACATTACCAGCGGCAGCCCGCATCCATGCAGAATTATTGCGTATGGCAGAGCCGATTGGGAAGGCACCCGAGACCATGATAATAAGGCCACACCCCGTCTATAGTAATTTTGCCTTGCGCGTACATTCGACCCGTGAAACAGTATCGCGGGTTGTGAATAGATTGCAAAAACTCGGTATAGTTACGCGCGAAACTGGAGCGCTGGTTATCCTCAAGCCAGGTAAATTGCAAAGAAATTCTTCCTAGGCCAGGCTCTAGGGAGCGCTCTAGGAAATATGAAACAAACGCATGTCTGTGTTTATGTTGTCAAGTTTACCTATGCCGGCATATTCCACCCCAAATTTTGTAGCACTGAATAAAGTCAATGCGGCGGCAAAAGCTTCGCTGACATAGAATTCCCCCGGTAAATTTATGGTGGTCATATTTTGCACTGTTGTAACTAAATCCTCTGTTGTATCTTGAAAATCATTCATGGAGCTGAAATGGCCAGAGATAAAAATATCATTTCTCGGATATTGTTCTGATAATTGTGCCAGTATTTTCTGCGCACACCGAGCAGCATGTTCGACCTGCTCATAACCTATAAACACGCCTGTATCTGAGACAATAAGCAAGACAGGGTTGGGTGATTTAGCACAGTTTTTTATAGTTGTAAGCGCGTTAGAAAAATGTGATCTGCCTGCCGTCTGTACGGATTTCAGTTCAACATAAATCATTGCTACGAGTTGTTGGGTCTTGCTGTTGGGCAGACTTTTACCCGAAACTCGATTGCCTAAATAAGGAATGATGATTTGCCCTTTCGTGGTATTTTGTCCATGTTCTGCCTGTATTTTGAGAACTGCCTTATTCCACGTAAATGCATCTGTGGCCGTTACTGAGGTTTTGTCACTTTCATCCCAAATGAGTAATTGTCGGGCGGGTGTGAATAGAGTATTCGCGCGCATTAGCGTCCGTCCCATAGCGATTTGGCTTGCATATTTGGCACTGATTTTGTCGGGCCATTGGCTGTTTTTATTGCTGCAAATAGTCAGAGAGGTGGCCTGATTTAGGCATTGGTTAAACCGTGAATCCCAATCTGCCCCAAAGGGTGTTACGGAAGTGGTGATAAATTGATCAATAGGTACAGGTAAAATTACATGCAATTCCGCACCTTCTTCAAGCAGAGCCTCTGCAATCAAAATATCCGAACCTGCAGCCAAAGCACCATAGCCAAAGCCAATATCATGACGCTGGATTTGGTCGCAAATTTCTGCATATAAATCGTCCTGTTTGGCTTTATCCAAATATTTGGCTGCCCCTGGTTTGTTTGAGAAAATATATCCGGCAAAATGCACTGCAGATGGCGGCGCGAATGGCTCTAACCATTCCGCAGTTTCCCCGCGTGCATTCATAATCATACAGAATTGTTTGAATGTCGTGGCATGCGCCGTATAGTTAAGTGGGTCATGCATCAGCGCATCTCGTAATAACTCTCCTGCCTTGTTTTTATGCCCCATAAGG
>JALSHM010000459.1 GCA_026982235.1 Robiginitomaculum sp.
ATAAAACAGCGCACTTTCGTCCAGCGCCCCCACTGTATTGCCGTGGGCACAGGCCACATCATCGGCGTAAATTTCCAGCTCCGGCTTGGCGCGAATTTGACACGCATCCGATAGCATGATCCCATCATGGCGCATTTCCGCATCCGTGAATTGTGCAGGACGCCTCACATGGAATTTGCCTTGGAACACGCCCCGCGCTTTATCGGTGACAACACCTTTGACGCTTTGGCGTATTTGGGCGCTTTCAGCCGCCAAATCTATATAGGAAGTCATATCGCAGTGGCGCTTATCATTTAAGAGATAAGCGCCGTGGATTTCTGCTGTTAAATTCTCACCCAAGCTGGCGATCCGGGTCTCGAACCGTGTCAGGCCACCGCCGAAACTGAGCGTGTGTTGGGTTATTTCCGCATCCGCCCAAGCATTGATTTGCGCGGTGGAAATACGGGTAGTGCCCTTGTGGTCATTATGGGATAGCGTGCGGGTCAGCTTCGCGCCTTGCGCCAATTCAAACCGCATATCCAGATTGATAAACCCAGCAGCATCGCTCTCATGGGTTTCGTCCAAATGCAGTTCTGCACCCTCATCAATGCGTATGACAATACGGGCATGGCCATTGTTAAGACCGCTTATCATCAGTTTTTCAGACGAGCTATAACCCAATGGCACGGTGATAACATATGTATCCCCACCAAAATTAGCTGCCAATTTCCCCATAGGCGTGTCAGTACCAATATGGGTTTCACGGGTCAGGGCTAAGCCGGACGGCAGGTCAAATTCAGGCTCACAAACAGATGTCAAACCATTTGGCGCACCACTTAACGCCCCGCGCACATCCGTCCACTTCCACGCTTCCATACGGCGGTGAGGGAGGTTTTTTATTATCTGATCATTCATAAAACACCTCCCCGCTCATCCCCATGAAAATGGGGAACCAGCGCATAAAGAGCGCACGTAGTGCGCACATAATCTTCCACTGGATACCCGCTTTCGCGGGTATGAGCGGAAATAAAAGGGCATACGGAATTACGCAGCATATTTGTCATAGCCTTCTTTCTCTAACAATTTGGCAAAATCAGCATCACCACTGGCGACAATTTTTCCGTCTGCCAAAACATGTACACGGTCGGGCACGATATAATCCAGCAAGCGCTGATAATGGGTGATGACCAACATACCCCGCTCGGGGCTGCGCAGGGCATTGACGCCGTCGGCAACAATGCGCAGGGCGTCCACATCAAGTCCGCTATCTGTCTCGTCCATAATAATAAATTTCGGCTCTAACATCATCATTTGGAAAATTTCCATGCGCTTTTTCTCACCGCCCGAAAACCCGACATTGAGGGAGCGCTTGAGCATGTCCGGCTTTATCTTGAGTTCCTTGGCCACATTACGGGCTTTTTTCAGAAACTCAGGCGCCGACATTTCGTCCGCTCCGCGCGCTTTTAATTGTGCATTCAGCGCCGTGCGCAAGAACGTCATAGTCGGCACACCGGGGATTTCCAGCGGATATTGGAAAGACAAAAACAGCCCCGCCGCCGCCCGTTCTTCGGGTTCCATGTCGAGCAAATCTTGACCAAGATACTCCACAGAACCGTCCGTAACATCATAGCCGTCCTTGCCCGTCAGCACATAGGACAAGGTCGATTTCCCCGCCCCATTCGGCCCCATTATCGCATGCACTTCGCCTGCCGGGACTTCAAGGGTCAGCCCGTTAAGAATAGTCTGTTGACCGTCATTTACAGTGGCCGTAAGGTTTTTAATTTTTATCATTTTTGTTTCTCTGTTTTCCTGCTCGTTTCCCGTTTTGTCTCTGGCACAAACCGAATTAAAATCGATTCACTGGATCGATTTTTATGGCTACGCCATACCATTCGGCTAACCCTTAAACGCCGTCACTTCGATTTCGACTTTCATGTCTTTTTCTATCAAGTCAGCGATTACCATGGTTGCGGCGGGTTTTATGGCGCCGAAAGCCCGTTGTAATTCTGGCTGGATTTGTTCGATATATTTGCGGTTTGCCACCGTATATTGCACCCGCACTACATGTCCCATTTCAAAGCCTGCCGCGCGCAGGGCCGCATCGATTGTGGTAATGGCATTGCGGGTCTGTTGGGCGGCTTCTTCTGGCATGACGCCGAGCTCATAATTGGTGCCGGTTGTGCCCGATACAAAGCACCAATCGCCTTGGGCGACGGCACGGGAATAAGCGAATTTCTCTTCCCATTCAGAGCCGCTAGCGACGTGTTTACGGGTTGGTTTTTTTGTTGATTTAGTCATTGTTTTTTCCTTTGTTAAAATAAATCATCCCACACTCCCCTCAAGGCTTATCGCCACCAATTTTTGGGCTTCGACTGCAAATTCCATGGGCAGTTTTTGCAAGACATCCCGACAAAAACCGTTGACGAGGAGCGCCACGGCGTCTTCTTCACTGAGGCCGCGCTGGCGACAATAAAATAATTGTTCATCAGAAAGTTTAGACGTTGTGGCTTCGTGTTCAAACTGGGCAGACGGCGTGTTGGTTTCAATATAGGGTACGGTATGGGCACCACAGTTATCACCGATGAGCAGGCTATCACATTGGGTGAAATTCCGCGCACCCCTGGCTTTTTTGTGGGCACTGACAAGACCCCGGTATGTCTGATTAGACTTACCCGCAGATATGCCTTTGGAGATAATCCTGGATTTGGTGTTTTTACCCAAATGGATCATTTTTGTGCCCGTGTCGGCTTGTTGAAATCCGTTGGTGATGGCAATGGAATAAAATTCGCCGGACGAGCCGTCGCCGCGCAAAATGCAAGACGGATATTTCCAGGTAACGGCGGAACCCGTTTCGACTTGCGTCCATGACACTTTGGAATTCTTACCCCGGCAATCGGCGCGTTTAGTGACAAAATTATACACACCGCCTTTACCTTCTGCGTCGCCCGGCCACCAATTTTGCACGGTGGAATATTTTATCTCAGCGTCTTCCAGCGCGATAAGCTCTACCACAGCGGCATGTAACTGATTCTCATCGCGCATGGGGGCGGTGCAGCCTTCCAGATAGGACACATAACTGCCCTTATCGGCGATAATGAGCGTACGCTCAAACTGCCCTGTACCTTGGGCATTCATGCGAAAATATGTGGATAACTCCATAGGACAGCGCACACCCGGCGGAATATATACAAATGAGCCTTCAGAGAACACAGCCGTGTTCAATGTGGCGAAAAAATTATCCGTGGGCGGCACGACCGTGCCCAAATATTTCTTCACCAATTCAGGATGCTTTTGCACAGCCTCACTCAAGGGGCAGAAAATAACCCCGACCTTGGCCAGTTCTTCTTTGAACGTGGTGACCACGGAAACACTATCAAACACGGCGTCCACAGCCACACGCGGTGCGCCTTGCACACCCGCCAAAACTTCTTGTTCCTTGAGCGGGATACCGAGTTTTTTATAGACCTCCAATAAATCCGGATCCACCTCGTCCAAGGATTTAGGTCCGTCCTTGTCGGACTTGGGCGCGGCATAATAATAGGCGTCTTGGTAATCAATCTTGGGGTAATCCACCATGGCCCATGTGGGTTCCTCCATGGTTAGCCAGCGAGCGTAGGCATCCAGACGCCATTTCAGCATCCAGTCAGGCTCGTTCTTTTTTGCGGATATGAACCGGACAATATCTTCGTTTAAGCCCTTTGGCGCAAACTCCTGTTCAATATCGCTCTCGAACCCGTATTTATATTTATCGGCCTCAAGACCAGCAACACCTTCTACGGTGCCTGCTTCAATGCTGTCCTTAGCGATTGTTTTTTGCTCGCCCATTATGCGGCTCCTTTTAGTGCGCTCACGGCAGTGCGCAAAAAGCGCACGCCTACGCGGGTGCGGCGCATAGGCGCCGACGGGCAGTCGCCCTTGCCTCGCTGCGCTCGGAGATTGATTGCGCTCACGCTAACCCGCAAGAGCAGGTACGCTACGCGGGTGCGCGCCATTAGGCGCGACGGCCACTTGGCCTTGCCTCGCTGCGCTCGGTAGGGGTTTAAAACTTTTACCATTATGCGGCTCCTTTGATTGCATGTTTGCGGATTTTTGCCCATGCTTGTAAAAATGTTTCGGCGTCTTCGGGCTTGCTTGTGTAGCCCAGAGAGATACGAATAGCACCATTTGGTGCTTTATCCGCCAGCCCCATAGCCGTGACGGCGCGGCTGGCACCAACCTTGCCGGACGAACAAGCCAGTCCGGTGGACACCGATATGCCCGCTAAATCCAGCCCCATCATTAAAGTGCTGGACGGCGTGTCAGGCACGGCAAAAAACAATGTATTGGGCAAGCGCGGTGCGTCCTCGCCGAATATGGTCAATTTTGGCTCCATAGATTTCAAACCTGCCGCGATAGCATCCCGGATTTTGCGCGTATGGCTTAAATTTGCATCTAGTTCAGCCGCAGCCCCGAACCCGGCTATACCCGCCACGTTCAGCGTACCCGCACGGCGGCGTTTTTCTTGGCCGCCGCCTATCATCATGGACGCATAAGGTGTGTCCGGCGCAATATATAAAGCCCCGACACCCTGAGGGCCGCCAATTTTATGGGCGGACACGGCCACATAATCTGCCATAGCAACAACATTGAGCGGGATTTTCCCCAAGGCTTGCACGGCGTCAAACAGTAATAGCCCGTCCATGTCCCGCACCATGTCAACTATGGTTTCAGCATCTTGAATGACCCCTGTCTCACTATTGGCGACGGCGATTGATATAAATGGTCGTCCATATATAGCCACATCATGGCGCGCCAGTTCCGCACGGAGCCAGTTTAAATCCAACAATCCGCAGGATAATGCAGGTATCATCAAAACTTCCGCGCCAATCGTCTCTGCCATTAAAATACTCGCAGGGTGATCCATGCTTGAAATATACAAACGCTGGCACCCAGCATTTACAGCGGACTTAACCGCCGTATTGACCGCTTCGGTGCCGCTAGCGGTAAAAACTAAATCTTGGGCGCACACACCCATGGCCAAAGCTACGGCTTCGCGGCCATCTTCAACCAATTTGCGGGCGGCACGGCCATAGCCGTGGGGCGCGGATGCATTGCCGGGTGTCAAGAGCGCCGCCTGCATAGCCGCAACCACTTCGGGCCTGGCCGGAGCCGACGCGTTATGATCTAAATAAAGGGGGGTGTTCATTCCGCCGCCTCCATTTCACCAGCTAATTCTGGGCAAATTTGCGGGAAACGCTGGTCAATGACATTTTGGATGGATGTGGCCGTGAAAAACCCCTCAATATGATCTTCCATGGCCTGCCACAAATCATGGGACAAGCATTTCGCCCCCTTTGTGGTACAGCCAATACCATTATCGCCACAGCGTTTGGTCTGTACTTCTTCGTCAACCGCCCGCATGACATGACCAATGCTTATATCTTTGCTAGCCCGCGCCAAAACATAGCCACCACTGGCCCCACGCACGCTCTCAACAATGCCCGCTTTGCGGAGTTTGCCAAACAGTTGCTCTAGGAAGCTCAGAGAAATATCTTGGCGCACAGAAATTTCCGACAAACTCACCGCACCACCATCCATGCTACTGACAGCAATATCAGTGATGGCAATCACGGCATATCGGGCTTTGGCGGTTAATTTCATTAGTAAATCTTCTAATCATGTAATTTTTTTTGCATTTTGTGAAAATGCCTGTTAGAAGCCCCAGCAATTAGGATGCAAACAGGTTTCAAAGACGCAATTTACGAATTCCGACTAATTTAGTCAAGTATTATATGACGCTTAATTTGGATATTCGTGCCTGCGCCAAATGACAAAAAAGAGTAATATTTATGCCAGAAGTAATTTTTGCCGGCCCTGAAGGTCGGTTAGAGGGACGATACCATCCCAGTGATGACGCCGCCGCCCCTTGTGCCATTATTTTATCCCCTCATCCCAAGGCAGGGGGGCATATGGATCACCGTATCCCCGTAGCCATGTATGAGTGTTATAAACGGCGCGGGTTTTCCGTGCTGAGGTTTAACTTTCGCGGCATTGGCCGCTCCAAGGGCGTGTATGATCACGGCTCTGGCGAATTGCAAGATGCCGCCTATGCACTGGATTATCTGCAAAGCTTTAACCAAAATGCCCCATTTTCCTGGGTTAGTGGCTATTCCTTTGGCGCTTGGATTGGCATGCAATTATTGATGCGCCGCCCGGAAGTGGCAGGATTTGTCTCTATGTCTTTACCGACCAATACATATGACCTTGCATTTTTGGCGCCCTGCCCGTCCTCTGGTCTTATCACTTACGGCAGCCACGATTCGGTCGTGCCGCCTGAAGAAGTTGAACGCGCCATAGAAAATATCCGCATTCAAAAGGGCAAGAAAATTCATGGTAAGCTTATTGAAGGCGCCGACCATTTCTATTCCCAACACCTAGATGTGGCTTTGGAAGAAATTGAAAAATATCTAGACGAAACCCTAGAAGAAAAATACTGCCCCCCGCGCGAACCAGGTTTGATAGGGTTTGAGGATTAGGCTTTCGTCAAAATCCCCCCACTTATAGGCTCTTCCACGCCTGTTGTTGCTGGATATGATATTGGCAATCCTCTCACACTGCGTACGGCCAGATAGGCGAAAGCTTCGGCCTCTAGATCGTCGCCGCGCCAACCTGCTTGCTCGGCGCTTATAATCTCGCCTATATTTTGCGCGCGCAGTCCCGCCATTATGGCTGGGTTTTTACGACCACCACCGCAGACTATTATAGCTTTTGCAGCAAGGCCGTATTGACCGAACGTATGGGCGATTGCCATTGCCGTAAACCCGACCAGTGTCGCCGCGCCATTTTCTGGCGTATGACTTTTCAAATCCGCCAGCACATCAAAATCCCAACGGTCTGCGGATTTTGGCACGGGCTTTGGGAAAAATTCCCGCGATAACCATGTATCAATCAAGGCAAAGTCCGGCACGCCCGCCAACGCCAATACCCCGTCCCTGTCATAGCTCCCATGCCCGCATATTTGCACCCAGCTATCCAAAGGCCCATTGCCAGGGCCGCAATCTGTAGCCAATAATTCACCCTCATCTGTCACCAATGTGACATTGGAAACCCCGCCAATATTAAGCACGGCGGCGGGTAATACGATCTGTGATTTCTCCAGCATGGCCTGATGATAAATCGGCGCAAGCGGCGCCCCTTGTCCACCCGCATGCACGTCTTTTGTGCGAAAATCATAAACCACATCAACACCCAGCGCATTGGCCAACACTTGCCCATCGCCGAGCTGTAAAGTTTGGCCTTGAAAACCGATAATATCCATATCGTCCGCCATAAGTGCCTGCGCGGCCTCTATATGGGCTTGATGAATTATAGCCTCAGCTTGTGCGAAAACATTGGGCGGCGCACCGTTAAAATTCCATGTGAGTGCGGCTTGGGTCGCAGCATGAAGCACGTCTTGTTCGCCTTGGGTATAAGGGCGAAAATATGTGTCTTTGAAACTGAAAACCGTCTCCCCGTCGGTTTCAATAATAGCTGCGTCCACCCCGTCCAGAGATGTACCACTCATAAGACCGAGGGCTTTATATCGCGTCTTGCTCATTCTTACAGTTTCCCTTAAGTGTGCGGTCTAACCAATGGACGAAAGCACTTTAGGGAAATATCTGGCATGAGCAATTACAAATCCGATTTAATGAAAACCCTGACCGGGCGCGGGTTTTTATATCAATGTACTGACGAAAAGGCTTTGGACGCATTGGCAGCCAAAGGAGGTCTACGCGGTTATATCGGATTTGATTGCACCGCGCCCAGCCTGCATGTAGGCTCTTTGGTGCAAATTATGATGTTGCGGATTTTGCAAAAATCTGGTGGGCGCCCCATTGTCTTGCTTGGTGGCGGCACCACTAAAATTGGGGATCCGTCCGACAAGGATAAATCCCGGCCTATTTTGACCCCTGAAAAAAT
>JALSHM010000460.1 GCA_026982235.1 Robiginitomaculum sp.
GGGCAGGGGCCGTTTTATGGGTGTACCCACCTGCAGAGAATAAATTGGTTTTTTCTAAGTGCCTGAGCGCATCTCTGACATTGCAAGAACACAGCTCGCATACGAGGTCGATAATATTACCGCCTTTGTCCAGCCCGTGATCATACCAAAGCTGTTTTTGGGTATCGACTTTGAACGACGGGGTTTTGTCGCCCTGTCGGATTGGGCTGGAATACCACAGCTCGCGGCCACCCTTGTTGGATTTCGCCGCTTTGACACCCTGAGTTTCAAGGTACAGATCAATTGGAATGCTTCGGGCTTGAGTCGAGTTCATATTTGATTGATTATTTAGGTTACATTTAGTCTACTCGAAAATAGAATAATGGCAATTATCTTCGAGCTAAGGAAAGAAGTGTATTTTGGAAAAATCAGTAAATAGGATATATGGATTTCTCCGGAAATATGTATTTTGGCCGCTATTTAGGATATTAAGTTCTGCTATTGTTGGAACTGGTGTTGTTTGGCTTTTTTTGGAACCTTATTTTTTCATTACGAAAACTACTGAGGTTCCATACTCTTTTTGGAGTTTTATAGTTTTTGCAGGTTTCATTGGCTTCGGTTGGTTCTTGTTTAATGGGTACTGCCTTGCGGGGTATTTGAAGAGGTCGGTGGTCATACGTGGACATTCAGATACATCTATAACTATAAAGTTCGGAAATATTTTTAAGCAAAAAGGCTGGAAAGCTATTAGCGTAAATGATTTTTTTGATAGCAAAGTGGATGGTGAAGTTATTGATTCAAGCTCTCTGCATGGACAAGTGATAAAGGAATATTGGCAGGATGATGGAAGAGCTTGGAAACAAGCTATTTCGACCAGCTTGGAAAAGACGGAAACCATTGAAAAAGCTCCTAGCCGATCCAAGGGGAATCAACTGCGTTACCCTATCGGAACGACAGCGAGTAATAGAGACAAAAAGTTCCTATTTGTGGCGTTAGGTCAAACTGATCCCAAGACACACGAGGTTTCGGCAAATGCGGAAAGTCTAATTCAGGCGGTAAAAGGGCTTATTAAAACGGCTCGGGCCACATGTGGTAACGATCCCTTGTTTATACCTTTAATGGGTTCTGCACTTGGTCGGGTACCTGGAAACCAAATTGTTGTGACTAACCTTATTTTGACAGCCATTTTTGAGGAAGCCGGAGAAAAGAAGGTTACGGCTCCCATTACTCTTGTTTTGCCTCCAAACAATCCAGATGGAATAAACTTACAATCAATAGCGGTCGGGTGGAAAAAGCATGGCTAATAGAACCGGAACATACATTGCCTTTGATGGCTTAGGTCAAACTGACCCGACAAAGTCAGACTTCAAATATTATTCGTCCATCCAGGGTTGGAGTGCAGGAAAACATATCGACTTTAAATTCGTTGATAGCCACGCCAAGACGTATGCCGTCAGAGATACGAGTTCACAAGCTACCCTTGAGCAAAGAATTCGAGAACGGCTAGCAGCATCGAAAAACTGCCTTGTTATTCTTAGCGATCAAACCCGTAAGTCCGGCAGTATGCTTTCATACGAAATAGAAAAAGCAGTTGATGATTATGGGCTGCCTTTGATTGTCGCATATCCAGGATATAATGCTATTCTTCAGCCGGAAGAATTATCTTACAGGTGGCCAAATGCGTTAACTCAGAGGATTAGAAACCGCTCTGTCAAAGCAATTCATATTCCCTTCAAAAAGAATCCGATTCTTAACGCGATTGGCCAGTTCACGGTTAACAGTAACAATTTGTCGATACCGCTTCAGTTTTATTCTCGCCAAGCGCATATAGAATTTGGCTGTATTACTAGGTGAAGATTGCGTGAAGCAACTTTCATTTGACACCCCCTGAATTATCCTCAGAATATGCAGACGAAGTGCATTGCATTGCAAGATTGTAAATTCGTAACGAACAGTTTTTGAAGCCTCGCGTTGCGGGCTCAAAAATGTCCGTCGAATTCACATCTTGACAGGGGGTTTTCACCCCTGCACCCCAGACAAGGGATATCGCTCAAGGCGCGTTTCCCTTTGAACCCTTTTAGCCTTTTTGAAGCATGATGGACAGAAGCGACTACCAGAAAACCTACCGCGAGAAATATAAGGATCAAGCCAAGCGCGTGAACCTTACTTTTTCTTTGCGGGAGTTTCGAAGCATTTCTCGCGGCGCAAAGTCTTCGGGTATCGCTGTTGCTGCCTATGCCAAACGCTGCGCCTTGGAGGCGCATCACCGCAAAGCGGCCAGCATTCCCGAGGAAGTGCTAGAGCAGCTTGAAGACCTTCGGCGCATGGTTCGCATTATGGGAAATAACATGAACCAAATGGCGAAGCATTCCAATCGCGTCAAACAGGTTTTGGACGACAACGAACCTTTCGTGCATCTACAAAACCTGGAAGGCGAGCTGAAACGCGCCATTGCCAATGTAGCAAAACACAGCGCCAAATCTCAGACGGGCGGCAAGGCATGATAATCAAATCCATGAGCCGCAAGCTGCCGAGCTTTGGGCAGCTTTTGGAGTATATCGACCGCGATTCAGGGCAGGAAGCTTTCAGCATCCGCCACAATCTCGCAGGCAGAAAACCCCAAAGCATCTGCGCAGAATTTGAACGTAATGGCGCGCTGCTCAGGAAACGCAAAAACGGCAATTATCTCTTTCACGAAATCATCTCGATCACCCGTGCCAAAGGCTTGACGCCGGAGGAACAAAAAAGCCGCCTTCAGGAGATTGCCCAAGAATACATCAATGCCCGTTGTCCAGATAATCTCGTTTACGGCGGTCTGCACCAGGACAAAGATCACAGCTACCACATGCACCTGATGATCTCGGCCAACAGGGTAGGGCAAGAAAAGCGCCAGCAACTCAGCAAGCACCAGTTTCGCCAGATACAGGTGAAGCTCGAAGAACACGTTTTGCAGCATTACCCCGAGCTGGAGCAAAAACTGGCTATCGGGAAGCGCTCAGATAGGGGTCGCAGCAAAGGTGAGGCCGAACTGGAACGCCGCACGAAATCCCGCCCTAAACGCGAGGAGATTCTGAAGCGGGTACAAACGGCCTTTGATGCATCGCGTGACCGAGAGAGCTTGCTCAGCATTCTCGGGCATCACAATCTGGAAATCTATGTTCGCGGGAAAACTCTGGGCGTGATTGACCTTGAAACAGGCAAAAAGCACCGCTTGAAAACCCTTAATTTGGAAATGGCCGACAGAGTGGAAATCCGGCTTTCGGGGCAGGAAATAGAACCTATGAGAAAAACAGAACGCGAAAGCGTGCAAGAGCCGGTACAAGAAGCAGAATTTGCGGGTCAAAAAGAAAAAGTGGCGGAGCCACAACAACAGCGCAAATCGCAGGAGCCTGAAATGCGGGAGAGTGATAAGGAAAAAGATACGGTGAAGCAGGAAGCGCCGCAGTATGGCTCGGAGGAAAATATCAAGCGCCGCCAAGAGATTGAAAAGGGGGAACGAACGCCCGACCCTGAAATGGATATTATGACCCATGAGGATTGGCGCAAACAAGATTATGCCAGCCACAAATTTGCCCAATCCTGGCGGCGCACGATTGATGATCTGCGCGACAAGGATCGTTCAGCAGAAAAAAGCAGAGAGAAAGGCAAAGGCCGGAGCCGATGACAACAGGCAGACCATATTCGCCAGACCTTGCGCGAGTTGACCGCCACCGTGCGGCTTTCCGTGCAAGCCAGCCTCTTGTGAATCCGCAACCGTTACCTGCATATTTTGAAACATCTAAACACACGCCACCATGCAAAGACACATGAGTATTTGAGAATGGACTCGTCCAGGAAGACTGAAAATGATCGGGAAATTCCTCACAAACGCCAGTAAACATGCCGCCTATGGCCTGATCTTTGGGAAGTTCCTCAAAAAGCAGGGCGGGGCCAGAATGCTGACCAGCTCAGAAACCACCGACCTGCTTTCACCCCGAAACACAGGCCTGCTTATTGACGGCCACCAGGGGCGGCTTTCCGAGCGGGAAAGTTTCCAAAATGTTTGCGTTATTGCCCGTGTAGGGGCTGGGAAAACCAGCCGCTACATTATCCCGAACGTGCTGGATAAAGCCAAACGTAATTGCTCTCTCGTGGTGAATGATCCCAAAGGCGAAGTTTTTGCTGAGACCTCAGGCTATATGCAATCCAAGGGCTACAGGGTGATTGCTATTAATCCCGAAGACTTGGAGCAAAGTTCAACCTTCAACCCATTGCTGGAAGCCAAAACGGATATTGAAATTGAACAGGTGGCAGAAATCTTGATCAAAGCCGGATCAGGAAGCCAGAGCAAAGATGTGTTTTGGGATAACGGCGCAATCCGCCTCATATCCGTGCTGCTGAAACTCTTGCAGCGGGCCGGATATGTAGACCCCGCCCATTTTACCTTGGGCAATCTCTACCACCTGCTGCAAAATTTCGGCACTGATGGATCACCGCTTGATGATTTTTGCATTAAATGGGCTTACGATCCACAAAACCACGATGACAGCTCACTGTGGGAAGAATGGAAGGGGGTAACCACCGGAAACAGCAACGCCGTGCAAAGCTTTGCCCTCACCGCGCTGACCGCTCTCAAAGCCTTCACCAACAAGAACCTGGTGCAGCTCACCAGCTCCAGTTCCTTTGATCTGGAAAGCCTCCGGCATGAGAAGACCATCGTGTATTTTATCATTCCGGCCCAACACGCCGAATACTATGGTTTTTGGACCAGCGTATTTTTCCGCTCTGTGTTTAACGTGGCCATGCGCAGAATGCCGACC
The DNA here is from genome assembly GCA_026982235.1 of Robiginitomaculum sp. Classification (GTDB taxonomy): domain Bacteria; phylum Pseudomonadota; class Alphaproteobacteria; order Caulobacterales; family Maricaulaceae; genus Robiginitomaculum_A. Next base: position 4,779 of record JALSHM010000460.1, read on the forward strand.
AGAGCCACGCTGCCCCTCTATGTGCTCTATGATGAATTTGGCCACTCCAGCATCCCCAGCTTTGTTTCTGTGGCAAATACTATTCGGGGGTATAAGGTAAGCCTTTCGATAGTCCTGCAATCCCTTTCCCAGCTTTCCGCCCGCTATGGCCGAGATTATGCCCTGAGTATCCAGGGCGGGTTTAATACCTATCTGGCCTATAGCGGATCAGATCAGGAAACCGCGAAATTCTTTGAAGCTATCGCTGGAAAGGTGATCGAGGTTCGCAAGGATAAGATCGAGGATATTACCCAGCAGCGTCATGAATATAACCTGCTGAATGCCGATGCGATCCGCCGGATAGAGGACCATGAAGCCTTGCTGGTTTCTGCGAATAAGAACCCAGCCATTATTCCAACCGTGGGATATTTCCAAAACCGAAGGCTGGCAAAGATTCCGAAACGCTTTGGTACAGCGTATCTAGAAAAAGCAAATACCAGCGCCACAATACAACGGGTGCCGCTGCAATGATTAACACCCTCGCCGACCTCAAAACCATAGCCCTGACGGCTTTGTTCAATCCGGCATTTCTTGTCGTTCTGTTGATCTTGTTTTTTGCAGGAAAGTTCTTTGGCAAACTGACCAAACGCCTGAATATCTGGAAGATACTAGCTTTGGCCTACTTTAGCCTCTTTCTCTACCCGTCCGTGCGTGATGCTGGCCCAATCCTGGGCGGCATCTTTTTGTTGGGTATGGCGAGTAACCACACGAGGCTTATATTCTCAATTTTTGGTTGGGCGCAAAGCCTGGGCGATGTGATTTATGCCTTTCGGTATCGCAGGGCATTTGAGGACTTGCGGCGACGAGAGCAGGAGCAGGAAAGACAAGCCCATGAAGAACGCAGACGGGCCTACGCGGAATATGACAGGCAGAGCCAACAGCAGCAAGGTTGGCGGGATGATGCGCGGGAGCATCGGCAGGGAAAGGGCAAGGCTGAGGCCGGAGGAAGGAGTGCGGGGAGAGGTGAAAGCGCGCGAGCTGGTCGAGGAGCTAGAAGTGGTTCACAACGAAAACGCACAAACCAACAACAAAACCGGACGCAACAAGCACCAGCACAGAACACGACACGCGATAGGCATTTGCAGACCTTGGGTCTGAAGCCTAGTCGGGAGTATACGGCGGCGGAGATTAAGAAGGTGTATAGGAAAGCTGTGATGAAGGCGCATCCTGATGCGGGTGGGACGCAAGGTGAATTTGTGGCGGTGGTGGATGCATGGGAGTGGTTGAGAGGAAAAAGTTGAATAAATACGTGAAATTTAGGGGGGGTGACCCTGTTCACTGTTGACTCACGGCTTTGTGAGTGACTTAACTGATTGTTAAGATGTGCAGGATTGCGCGCAATAGCTGTTTTGAATGGAATCCTTAAGGCCCAGAAAGTTTGGTAATTTTGAGATTGTGGATAATATGGGTGTGTTAGAAAATAATTGTAAATAATTATGAAAATATTTTTGTTCGTTGGGTTGGTTATCGTTGCGGGGTACCTTGTGAATTTATCTGTTCAAATGTCTATATTTTGGAAAGAAACCTCCAATCTAGAGGTGGCTTCGAGTATGGATCGAATGGAAGACCACGCCTTTTTTATTGATGGAAAGCCAATATCATCTCAAAAGGTTGATATATTTGATCGATGGTTTTACTGGCGGGCTTTTAGAAAATTTCCAGGCTTATCTTCTTGCGAAACTGGGAGCGTTCAAGGCGCAACCAATAGTGACAGCAAACTAAAATGGAAGTCTATGCGGACTCTGGCGCAAATCCAGGTCTGCATGTTTCATTTATCAAATAGCCTTGATGCTCCTGAAATGGTCGCCCAAAGACTGCAAGAGGAGGGCTTTGATGTGATCTACCGTGAGCAGTCTGGTTTTGGTGGGCAAGGAATTTCCGCTATCTGGAATAAGAATAAACACGACTCGCTTTCCCCTCTTAGTCTGATGTCGGTCTGGGGTCTTACCTTGATCAGCCCTTTTGTCTCTAGCGGCGTCGAAATTCAATTATTATTCGATGAAAATGGTGTAACACTTACAGAAACAAAAGTAAGGTTTTCAACACTTTAGAATAGGTAATTACCATGGCGAAATTATATATTGCAGCTAATTATGTTACGAGCACCGAGCCCGCTTTTTGGGTGCCAGGTGATTTGGAAAACTCAGGTCATCTACAAATAGTATACGAAAGTGACGATGGGAATTTTTTAGAGCTGGAAGTCCAAGGTTCTATTGCCGCTGCGGCAGGGGCAAATTGGATTTTTGTACAAAGTCAAGATCACGGGCGTACCGATGATGGTATTGATTATGTCACTTCTGAAGGCGAGATCACTAATGCTAATAGATACAGCAGGGTGGAGCTGAATTTGGAGAACGGACAGTCAGCAGAGGAAGCATGGAGCCTTCTAAACCAGATTTATAACAGTTTGGAAGGCAACGGCAGTGGCTTAGATTATGATTTTCGCACCCAAAATAGCAATAGCTTCGTGACAACATTGCTTTATGCGATTGGGATTGATGTAAATGACTATCTTACAGCGGTTACGCCACTAGATGTTGTTGGATTCCCAGCAGTGGAAACTAATGTGCTGTTGCGTGGTGATAATGGATTATTTGATTATTCAGACGGTGTAGCGATAAGCGTCAGCGGTGGAGATGGAAATGACCACATCAGAGGTGGCAATAATATTGATACCATCAATGGTGGAAATGGTAATGATATACTATCTGGTGGTGCAGGCACGGATACAATGACAGGGGGGGAAGGCGCGGACATATTCGTTGGCACGCCGGATGAGTTAAATGGTGATACTATAACTGATCTTGAAGTAGGTGATCGAATTGAACTTTCTGGAATCCAAAGATCATCTATAGCAGATAGTTTTACTTACTCTGTTAATGGTTCGAATTTAATCCTTTCGCTGGGGACTAGGACAATAAGCCTTGTTGCTGATATTCCGGAAGGAGCTAATCTCGCGCTAAGTAGTGTTGAAAGTATTGCTACAATAGTCGTTGTTGCTCCCAGTAACGACGCGGGGGACAGCCGCAGCACAGCAACAACGCTTGTCTTAAACAGCAGTCATAGTGAAACCGTTGGCTCCGGCGGGGATAGTGGTGA
>JALSHM010000461.1 GCA_026982235.1 Robiginitomaculum sp.
AAAACCTAGGGGCGATTATGACCGTGCGGCACTATTCGCGAAATACGCAGAGTTTCTCAATGCCATTGGCGGGGCATATTATACCGCTGAGGATGTCGGCATGACCACGGATGATATGCGCATTATTCGCACGAAAACCAAATATGTGGCCGGGCTGGACGAGGGCGATGCGGCCTCTGGAGATCCGTCACCTGTGACCGCAGACGGGGTGTTTCGGTGTATCAAGCTAGCCGCTAATAAACGTGGTTTGGATTTGGCCGGTGCAACGGTTGCAGTGCAAGGGCTTGGTCATGTTGGCTATACGGTGTGTAAGCTATTACACGGGGCAGGTGCAAAATTGGTGGTGACCGACATCAATCAGCACGCCGTGCGAAGTGCGGCTAACGCGTTTGGCGCTAAAACTGTCGCGCCTGACGAAATCTATGCCCAAGCGGCGGATGTATTTTCTCCCTGTGCCCTAGGAGCCGTATTGAACCCTGACACTATTGGCCAATTAAAGGTCGGCATTATTGCCGGGGCGGCCAATAATCAATTATCTGTGCCAGAAATGGGGCAAGACTTGCAAGATAAGGGCATTCTCTATTGTCCAGATTATGTGGTTAATGCGGGTGGTATCATCAATATTGCAGGCGAGATTGAGGGGCATTACAGTCCTGAATGGGTTGAGAAAAAGCTACAAGGTATCGAGAAGACATTGACAGAAATCATAGATTTGGCCGCACAAACAGGCCGCTCAACCGACACAATCGCAGATGAAATGGCCAGAGCGCGCATAGGGCGTTGAAAGTATTTTTCCTCTTTATAATTTGCGTAAAAATTCGTAGGCGTTAGTGTTGCCTATAAAACGTATTTAGGGGACGGGTATGAAAGCGGCTTTTATAACGGGGTATGGCGGTGCAGACAAAGTCATTGTGGGCGAACAGCCCAAGCCTGATATACCGTCGGGTCATATACGGATTGCCATGAAAGCGGCGAGTGTCAATCCTATTGATTGGAAAACCGTCAAAGGGGATTTGAAGGCTTTATTCAAACCACCTTTCCCGCTCATGCTCGGGAGTGATGGGGCAGGAATTGTTGAGAGCGTTGGCGCAGACGTATCGGAATTTCAGCCGGGCGATGCGGTGTATTTTCGGTGTCATAAATTAGACACGGGCACATTTGCAGAATATTTCACCCTTCCAGCAGAGCTTGTCGCGTCCAAGCCCAAAAATATGACATTTGAACAGGCGGCAGCCATGCCGCTTGTCGGGTTGACCGTGATGCAGGCCTTAACGGAAAAGGGCGGTATGCGCGCGGGGGACAAAGTTTTGATCCATGCAGGCGCAGGTGGTGTCGGCACATTTGCTATCCAATACGCCAAAACCTGCGGGGCTTATGTAGCTACAACGGCCAGCAAAAAGCGCAATGATTTATTGACCGAGTTGGGCGCCGATGAAATCATCGACTATCACAGCCAAAATATAGAGGACGAACTCGCTGACTATGATATTGTGTTGGACACTCTTGGCGAAAGTGTTCACGACGCCTCTTATAAAATTCTGAAGCCAGGCGGTGTATTGGTCACAATTCTTGGCATTCCTGACAATGAAACCATCGCAGATTATAAGGCAAATTTCATAGTTAAATGGGTTGCCCGGCTCTATAACCGCAAAATGCAGAAACGGGCTGCAAAGCGCAAGGCCGTTTATAAACACCATCTTATGTATGCAAGCGGTGCGCAATTGGCCGAGATAACGGGCTTGATTGAAGCAGGTAAAATCAAAGCAATACTAGATTCGACCTATCCGCTGGGCCAAATAAAAGCCGCATTTGAACGCAGTATGACAGGCCGCGCCCAAGGTAAGATTATTATCAAGATAGACTGAGGAGCTACAGGGGAATCGCATGAATGTTATTTGGTTAGGATTTGTTTTAGGAACTGGTTGTTCCATCCGGCTTTTTTACGCATGACGCGCAGGGATTTGTTTTGCTTTGCCTGTCGTAGCAAATTCATCGCCATGTGTTTTATGACGGTGAAATTCTTTGCGCCTTGGTCTTTGCGCACCCGGCAGTGATCATCTCCAAACACCATGTTCAACACCTAATCTAGTCTGTTTTCGATATCCCTGGCAAGCTCAACAATCCGACTTTGTACCAAGAGGGTAGGCTTCGCACTGCGTATGATTTCATCTGTAGTGTGTAACACTGTATGTCCCTTTTTGTTTGATGTTATGGTTTGCACCACCATCAAACGGGGAAACTGCGCCTCAATCAAGAGGCCGCTTTCTGTCCTTCCAGCTAGCTGGAAGGACAGAATTGTCAGATCAAGTCGAAACTCTTACATTTTAGGCGTTTTACCCGGCTTCAATAAGTCCCGAATTTTTTGCGGCATTTAGCATGGCTTCTTGCAATTTCTCAAACGCGCGTACTTCGATTTGTCGGATGCGTTCGCGCGAGACCTTATAAACCTCCGCTAATTCTTCGAGCGTTTTGGGTTTGTCGGCCAAGCGGCGCTCACGCAAAATGTGTTGCTCGCGCTCATTTAAGTTTTGCATGGCATCTTTAAGCAACTCCATGCGAGCATCATGTTCTTGTGAGTCGGCAACGACGGTTTCTTGGCTGACATAATTATCGTCTTCCAGCCAATCCTGCCATTGACCGCCGCCATCTTCCCCTCCGATCGGGACATTGAGTGAAGCATCACCACCACCACCCATGCGCCTATTCATTGAAATAACTTCTTCTTCTTTGACATTCAGGTTTGTTGCGATTTTTTTGACTTGGTCTGGATGCAAATCGCCATCTTCAATGGCTTTCATTTCGCCCTTTATGCGGCGCAGATTGAAGAATAATTTTTTCTGAGCTGCCGTTGTCCCCATCTTGACCAATGACCAAGAGCGTAGCACATATTCTTGAATTGCAGCACGTATCCACCACATAGCATAGGTGGAAAGGCGAAAGCCTTTGTCTGGGTCAAACTTCTTGACCGCCTGCATCAGGCCGACATTGCCCTCTGAAATCACTTCAGCAATCGGCAGGCCATAGCCACGATAGCCCATAGCGATTTTGGCCACGAGCCGTAAATGAGAGGTCACCATTTTTTCAGCTGCAGCGCTGTCTTGGTGGGAAATCCAGCGTTTAGCCAGCATAAATTCTTCATCTCGATCAAGCATAGGGAATTTACGGATTTCGTTGAGATAGCTTGACAAACCTTGTTCAGGTGACAGGGCAACAGACAAACTCATATTACCGGTCGTTTCACCAGCCTGTAGCGTCGTCTTAGCTGTCTTTTTGATCGCAGTGTTTGCAGTTGTCTTTTTGGCCATAATCTTTCCTCCCAACACCCGAGAAACGGGTTTGAAGTGTACATATAGGCATAACTACAAGCGATTTAAAGGGCGGGTTGAAGGAATTTTAAGTAGGTTGGTAGCCCCGTATTATGTCGGTTTTGGTATATCCGCAGATTCTAAAGCATTAACCCAACTATCGCTGCGCTTAGCAAATTGGCGAGGGAAGCTGCCAAAACGGCTTTCAAGCCAAAGGATGCCAATTCGGGGCGGCGGCTTGGGGCTAGAGTGCCGACACCGCCAAGAACGATTGCAATGGAGGAGAAATTGGCGAAACCGCACAGGGCGATTGTCGTAATTTTGGTGGCGCGTTCGCTTAACAGGTTTTTCCCTGTGTCCAGCAAAGCCGCTTTGTCCATTTCAATAAAACTACCATAAGCAACAAATTCGTTCAGGATAAGTTTTTCGCCGAACAAGCTACCGGAAATTCCGGCTTCGGCCCACGGTACACCGACCATAAACATTAGAGGTCTGAACACTTGACCGAGAATGCTCTGGAAAGTTAAATCTTCAAAACCAAACCAGCCACCAATGCCGCCAACTATGCCGTTCAGGAGCGCGATGAGAGAAATAAAGGCGATTAACATAGCACCGATAGTGATAGCTAGTTTGACGCCTTCAGATGCGCCGACGGCAGCGGCTTCGATGACATTAGAATGCTTGGTGGTTTCTATCTTGATGGAATCTGGCGAGAAACTCGCATCAGCTGGATCACTGGGCATAATCATTTTCGCCATCAATATACCGCCAGGCGCCCCCATGAAACTGGCAACTATTAAGCTTTGTGCGTCTACGCCCATGGTGATAAGACCTGCTAAAATAGAGCCCGCAATGGTGGCCATGCCCGTAACCATAATCAGGAATAAGGTCGATCTGGGCATGGTCTCCAAGTATGGACGCACGGCAAAGGGGGCACTGTCTTGGCCAACAAAAATATTCATGCTAGCTGCAATGGCTTCGATACCGTTAATGCCAATGGTTTTGCGTAGGACAAAACCAAGCCCGCGCATAACCCACTGCATAATACCTAAATGAAACAAGACCGTCATTAGAGCGCCAACAAAGATAATCACGGGCAAAACCATAGTGGCGAAACTGAGCATAATATTGCCGTTATTGGCCCAGTCCCCAAAGATAAATCCGATGCCTTTCATGGAGTAATTCAGCACATGCTCAATACCAAAGGTGAGTTTCTCCAATGCAACTTTGCCCCACGGGGTTTTAAACACGAACAGGGCGATAACAAATTGCAAGGCGAGGGCGCTTAATATAGTGCGCGGGTTGACATTTCTGCGGTTGCTTGATGCGGCATAGGCTATGCCTAATAAAACCACGACGCCTATTATCCCGATAAACCGTTCCATGAGTTCTCCCCCTTTGTTTTTACTTTATTAGGGGAGCAGAGATGAAAAAGCGAGCGATTTTTACGGCGTATAAATGGTATAGGTTACCGTTGCACCAATAGTTCCCGTTCCCATGGACAAGTCGTAGGTATTGCCCGGGTCGCCATTACTAATAAAATAGATCGGAATGAAGCTCACGGCTTGTTGTTGGATAGTGCCGCGCGTGCGGGCAGTTCTGCGCCCTCCGTCAAATATTTTGGTTGGGCCTGCGGACATATCGCCTAGATCATTGACGGAGGCTATTCGGCCAAGCCCGCCAATGGCTGGATTTTGTGCGGCGCTACCTGTAGTTTGCGAAAACAAAATATAGCGAAAGTCAGAATAACTCAGCGTGGTGAAATCTTGCGTGGTGGTTAGATTGCTGGCTTGAGCATAAAGGTCAAAAGCCGTATTGGAGGTGACATAAAATCGCGTAACCCGATAATACGAACTCATATCAAGGTCAGTATTATCGTCAATGCCAAATTCTGTCAGACTGTCATTGGCATCTAAAATGTTAAAGTCTGCAACATTGGTCAACACTCCGCCCGATGGTTGGCCTTCAATACGCAATAACTCATTGGTGCGGGCGGTACCGTCAGACGTAGGCGTATTGGCCGTGCCGAAATATTCCAAGGTGACGCCGTCTGCGCCAATAATGTCTGCCCCAGCTTGACCGGACGGGATATTATCTAATAGGTAAAAATCCGTGGCTACAGGGCCAACGCCGCCATTCTCGATAAAATCGCTACCACCAAAGACGATCACAATAGCGTTGGCACGAAAGAAAGGTCGGTCAAGATTTGCTGCGAGCGCAGACTGTTGCATCAAGTTTAAAGACAAGCTTACACCAACAGCAATAGCCAGAACTTTGAAAGTGTTTTTGCAAATATTCTTATTGTTCTTTCTCATAGCTAATAACCAATAACCCAATATAGATAATATCTCGTGCATGAACTTGGCTAATAGAGAGTAAACATGATTCTAAACTATTGAGCCGTCTGCGTGAATAGGGCACAAGGCGATATGAATTTAGGATTGCGCATATTATCAGCGGCAGCAAAGTTGTTCGGTCCGCCCCGTAGGCAGGCCGAAGATGCGAGCTTGCGTGATATTGGTGATGCTGGGGTGGCGGCTGCTCTTATTGCGCTTGGTGCCAAATTGGCCAAAGCCGACGGGGTGGTCAGCAATGTCGAGATTGATGCGTTCAAGAATGTATTCCAAGCTTCGGTTGAATCCGCTGCGGGCATTGCTCGGTTCTTCGATTTGGCCAAGCAAACCACATTGGGCTATGAGGCTTATGCCAAGAAAATTTATCGCCATTACAAAGCCCGGCCAGATATTCTAGAGGATATACTCGACGGTCTTTTCCATATTGCGCTGGCCGACGGGATTGTCACAGGTGCCGAGCTGTTATTCTTAGAGACCACAAGCAAAATATTTGGTTTTAGCCCACTGACATTTAACCGCATTCGCGCAGCCCATTTGGGACGGGCGCTGGATGATCCCTTTTTGATATTGGGCGTCGATGAGACTGTGACCGACAAAGAACTAAAACGGATTTATCGTACAATGGCTGCCGCCAATCATCCAGATAGATTAGCGGCGCGGGGACTGCCACCCGAGTTGCAGAAACTGGCCACCCATAAAATGGCATTGATTAACCGGGCGTATGAGGAAATATTGAAAATCCGCAAACAATATCCTGTCCATGAACGGTTAGTTGATAATCGGTCTTAATCATGAATTTAGATAAAACACAAATACCGCGCATAGGTGTGCGCAATGCTATTGTTTTAGCGCTCGCCCAAGCCGTAAATGGTTCTATTGGTGCGATGGCTATTTCAATGGGGGCGCTGGCGGGCGCTTGGCTGAGCCCGCAGGCCTTGGGTTTGGCGACTGTACCCGTCGCGGCCTATAGTATTGGTGCGGCAGTTTTTGCGCTGCCTGTGGCATTTCTCAGTCGTAAATTTGGCCGAAGAGCCAGCTTTATCATCGGGGCTTTAATCGGTGTCTTTGGCGCGGTGCTAGCGGTATTGGCCTTGCAACAAGGGGCGTTTTGGCTGTTTTGCGTCGCCAATTTGCTTATCGGTGGGGCAGGGGCGTTCGTACAGCAATACCGCTTTGCGGCAGCTGATACGGGGAGTGATAAGTTTAAATCCCGTGCCATATCCTGGGTATTAACGGGCGGAGTATTGGCCGCATTTATCGGCACAGAAGTCGTGTTGCGAACCAAGGATTTATTCTTGCCCCTGCCATTCGCAGGTGGTTTTGTTGGCATGGCTGGATTATTGTTCATTGGTATTTTTGTATTGCTATTTTTAAAACCAGTTGGCCAAAGCCATGGGGTTGCCGAGCTTGACTTGGCACCAGAGCGCGGACTTGGAACTATCATAAAACAACCCGTATTTATCGTCGCCTTACTGTGTGCTGTCGCTTCGTTTTCTCTCATGACATTTATGATGACGGGCGCACCCTTAGCTATGAAACACCATGGTCATTCAGAAGCTGAAGCTGTGCTGGGTATTCGCTGGCATGTCCTCGCGATGTATGGGCCTAGCTTTTTTACCGGGGCACTCATTGTGCGGTTTGGCAAATTACCCATAATCGCTATTGGGCTAGGCTTGCTGATCATGTGCGCTAGCGTTGCTTTGGCCGGGTTGGAATTGTGGAATTTCTGGGTGTCGTTAATCTTACTCGGGATCGGTTGGAATTTCGCATTCATAGGCGCGACGGCTCTCTTGGGCGAATCCTATCACGAGAGTGAGAAGAACAAAGTCCAAGGTTTGCACGATTTCATTTTGTTCACACTCGTCGCCTCCGCATCCCTAGCCTCAGGCGCCGTCCTAAATATCTATGGCTGGAACGGTATAGCCACAGTCCTAATCCCAATATCACTATTAGCAATACTGTCACTGGCATGGTTAAAACGCGTTGGGCGCGAGACATAATTTGATAGGTAATTGTCATTGGGTAAGAAAATATTCAGAGGGTCTATAAGCCGGGTTCTGTACGCCACTCGTCGTTTAACGGGTGGGCGGCGACCATTCATCTAGAGTACGGATTACTCCGCACCTCAAGCGACCAACCCGGGCAGCGACGTTCAAGCTCGCCGTGATGCCGCCCCTATTTGGTCTTGCTCCGGATGGGGTTTACCATGCCCGCTTTGTTACCA
>JALSHM010000462.1 GCA_026982235.1 Robiginitomaculum sp.
CTAAGACTGCGCGCATGATTCCGATCCCTAAACCTATTCCTGGGCGTATTGCGCCCCGGGCTAAATTGGCCGCAACCATTGTACTTTTGCGTGAACGCGGCGGCGTGCGCGAAATCCTGATGGGGAAACGTTCTGCGCGGCATGATTTTATGCCCTCGGTTTATGTGTTTCCAGGCGGGCGGGTTGAGCGTTGCGACAGTTATGCCCCCGCCCTCGACCATCCTAATTCCCGTACGCGCGAAATCCTTGAAGCCGCCATGCCGCCAGCCCGGGCGCGGGCCTGTGTGTTGGCCGCCATACGCGAGACCTATGAAGAAACTTCGCTGATTTTGGGCGAAAAATATGCGACAAAGCCGAACGCTATCAATGATGCGTCTTGGAAAGCTTTTCACGCCGAAGGTTATCTACCAACCCTTGCCAATATCGAAGTTTTTGGCCGTGCCATCACCCCACCCCACCGCAATAAACGATTTGACACTTGGTTTTTTCTGACACGGTTGGATGTGGAAGCCTCTATGCGTCCGTTTAAAAATAGTGCAGAACTGGTCGATACGGGCTGGTTCACATTCGCGCAAATGCAAGATCTGAAAATGCACCGCGCCACCCAAATGATGATCGAGCAATTGGAAATATATCTTGGATATGACAATCCACCGCCAGATGTGTTTTTCTCCTGCGCCCCGCGCGGCCGCTTTGAATTTACGCGCTTTCCAAAATGAAGCCACAATTATGAACATCGCCAAAATGAGCTTACCGCAAAAACAGGGTATTGCCACTGCTATTGCCTGCACTGGCCTAATTGCTCTTGCTTGGGGCTTATCATCACCAATCATCAGTCAACATTTGGAGCGCATGACTGCATCTGGCATGAAACTTGGCTGGCTAATCTCTCTTGCAGCAATTGCGACTATTCTGTCCACGCCATTTGTGCCAAAGCTCATGTCCTGGTTTTCACCGCGAACCGTGATGATTACATGCTTACTCATTGGGGCGGCGACAATTCCTGCTCTCAAGATATTCATGATCCCTGAGGCCTGGTTTTTGATTAAATTCATTGGCTCATGCGCATTTACCATTGTGTTTGTGATAGCGGAAATTTGGATTAACCAGTTAGCGCCCGAACATTTGCGCGGACGGATTATGGGCATGTACGGCGCCGCCTTAGCAGGAGGCATGGGCATTGGCAGCGGGCTAGCCGTGCTGACCGGGATTGACGGCTGGTGGCCATTTATTATTTGCGCATCAATTAACCTAGGCGCAATTCTACCCTTTGTTATTTGGCGTCATGGCGAAAAAATCATACCGACCGCCAAAAAGGACGCCCGCTTTTCTGTCATGTTTAAAATCATGCTGGCAGCACCAACCATTATGATGTGTGCTGTGGTGTTTGGTGCGATCGAGCAAACCATGATTTATTTCTTGCCCGTCTATGACACGCGCCTTGGCCATAGTGAGCATATGGCCAGGATACTCTTGTTAACAGCCGCCGTGGGCAATGCTCTATTCCAATTCCCTATGGGAATGTTGGCCGACAAAATGAACCGTAAACTCTTGACGGCAATCCTTATGAGCGCCGCATTTATCGGCCCTGCCGCAATGGCCATGGTCGGGAGCAATTTTTGGGCGCTGGCCGGCTTGGCCTTCTTTTATATGGGGCTGACCACGGCGCTATACACAGTCGGCCTCGTGCAACTTGGTGAGCGGTTTAAAGGGCAACAGCTTTCCGCCGCCAATGCTGGGTTTATTGTCGCTTACGGTATTGGTTCACTTATTGTGCCACCGCTAGCGGGTAAAATGATGGACATCTATAACCCCCAAGGGTTTATGTGGGCGATGTCGGCACTCGGCGCACTTGGTTTGGTCGTGGTTAGTCTGCGTTTTAGGCGTTGACAGTGCAGATTTCATAAGTATGTTCCCGCTTCAGATTTCTAATTAAGGACTAATATCATGGCGAAGCCAACCACCGTAAAAATCCGCCTAAATTCCACCGCTGGAACCGGGTTTTTCTATGTCACCAAGAAAAATGCGCGCACAATGACTGACAAAATGGTCAAGCGTAAATATGACCCCGTTGTTCGCAAGCATGTGGACTTCAAAGAAGGCAAGATTAAGTAGGTAAACCCATGCCTATTTGCCGTCTCGACCGCACGCTTATTTCCCTTAAAGGCGATGATGTTGCGGGCTTCTTGAACGGCTTAATCACCAATAATCTCAACAGCAATTTGACCTTTGCGGCTCTATTAACGCCGCAAGGGAAGATTATTGCTGATTTTTTTATCCACGTTCACCCAGACGGATATATAGTGCTGGAAACGGCAGATAAATTTGCCAAAGTTTTATTACTCAGGCTCAAAATGTATAAACTCCGCGCCAAAATTGACATTGAAGATGTGAGCGATGATTTCGATGTGTACGCTCTATGGAATGGACAGGGTGATATTGGGCTCACCGATCCAAGATATACCGCACTTGGACAGAGATACATCGCCGAATCTGGTAGCCTCTCCCCCGAGCACAGTCCCGAAGATTACGATTTACACCGCCTCAAGCTCGGCATCCCCGACAGCACTTGGGATTTCGGCACGGAGCAAATCTTCCCCGCCGATGCCAATATGGATTTGCTGCACGGGGTCGACTACAAAAAAGGCTGCTTCATCGGCCAAGAAGTCGTCAGCCGCATGCACCGCAAAACCGAAGTCCGCAAACGTATGCGCTCTGTGAAATTATCCGGACAAGCCGCAGCAGGCGATGCGCTCAAGGCTGGCGGGCGCACGGTCGGCACGCTGAAACATGTCAGGAGTGGTATTGGCATGGCCTTAGTTAGGCTTGATCGATTAACATCTGCTCATGATAGTGTATTGGTCAACGACATGCCTGTCGAAATTCTGGAGCCAAATTATGAGCCACAATCCTGATTTAATAAGATGCGGATGGGTATCGCCTACCGATGAACTCTACTGCCATTACCATGACACAGAATGGGGTATTCCCAATTATGACAGCAAGTCTTTGTTCTCGAAGCTGATACAAGACGGTATGCAAGCGGGTCTGGCCTGGATAACCATATTACGCAAACGTGAGACAATTCTGGAAGCTTTCGACGGCTTGGATCCCGATATTATCGCCCATTACACCGACAAAGACCGCGCGCGGCTTTTGGCCAATCCCGGCATTATTCGCTCAAAGCTGAAAATAAATGCCGCCATTTCCAACGCGCAAATCTATATAAAAATGCGCGACGAGGAAGGTATAAATTTTTCCGAATATCTCTGGGGTTTTGTGGACGGCAAGCAAATCCAAAACGATTGGGCAGATTTCAAAGACGCACCCGTAAAAACCGCCATCAGCGAAGCTATGTCAAAGGATCTAAAAAAACGCGGTTTCAAATTCGTCGGGCCGGTTATAATCTACGCTTTCATGCAAGCCGTAGGCATGGTAAATGACCACTCAACCGATTGTCACTGTTATGAGAAATGCTGCGCATAGGTAAAATTTCTGCCGCCACAGAAACCACAAATGCAAAAATAAGGCTATGAACGAATAAGCAAGCAGTGTTTCCGGTATTTATTACCGTTATATATATGGTGACTTCATTCCCCCGGTTTTATCTTCCATATCTTTCTCCTCAAACCAAATCATCAATATCTACGTTTAATGCTTCTGCAATAGCTGACAGAGTTTTGAGGGAGCCTTGTTTACGCCCAGTTTCAAGCTCACTAATTGTGGTTTTGGACACTCCGCACTTATCGGCCAAGGCTTGCTGGGTAAGTGCACGATATTGGCGGAAAGCGCGAATGGGATGCTCACCCTCTACCATGCGGCGCACCATATCACTGGGCAGATTTTCTTCATCAATGCGCAAGGCTTGGTCTAAAACCGCGAGGTCAAATGCGTTTTCCTTGGCTTCTTTCAAAGAGGCAAGCTCGTTTAGCAAGCCTTGGAATTCTGGCTCCGGTATTTTTACAAATCCGTTTTCAATCGTATATGGCATTTTCACTCCTATTTATAAACATCACCGCGCGGGCCGGCATGAATAATAATCAACTCCATATCGCATGTATAAATGGCTCTATACCCGCCGATTCGGAGCCGCAAATACCCTTTGCGTCCTACAAGCGGTTTAATATCAAGCCCGCTAGTTTCGCCTTTTTCGATAATATCAAAGGCATCAAAAAAACGCCTAGCAATGGCTTGTGGCATTTTCCGCAAGGCTTTGGCGGCGCTTTTCCGAATTAACATAGCACATAGTTAGCGTAAAGCTAACTTCTTATCAAGTCCTTTTCTATAGAAACTGTTGTGCGCAAACACAATAATTTGACTGGATTAGGGAGCGTTTCCTGATAAAAGAATCGCATATAATTTAATGGGGAGTCCCACATGAGCGCAGTAATTAGTTCCACAGGATTGTGGGCGCCGAAAGATAGTATTTCCAACGAAGAATTGGTGGTCGCGTTCAATGCGTGGTCAGACAAATGGAACGACGAACATGCCGACGCTATTGCAGCAGGTGAAGTGGAGGCCAAGCCTTTGTCATCTGCAGAATTTATCGAGAAAGCCTCAGGCATTAAAGCCCGCAAAGTTATCTCGAAAGCAGCCATATTAGACCCAGGGATTATGGCGCCGCGTATTCCGGAACGTGCCAATGACGATATATCCGTGCTGGCGGAAATCTCCGTAGCCGCTGCCAAAGACGCCCTCGCCAAGGCAGGGCGCAAGCCCGAAGATGTTGATGCGGTTATTGTCGCATGTTCGAACCTGCAACGTGCTTACCCGGCTATCGCTATTGAGGTGCAAGATGCGCTCGGTGCGGGCGGGTTTGCCTTTGATATGAATGTGGCCTGTTCATCCGCCACCTTTGGCATAGAAACCGCGCGCGGGTTGATTGCGGGCGGGCAAGCAAAATCAGTTCTTGTCTGTAACCCCGAAATATGTACCGGGCATCTGAATTTTAAAGACCGCGACAGCCATTTTATCTTTGGTGATGTGGCGACGGCTATCCTGATTGAAGATGCCAGCATAGCACCCGACGGCGCATGGGAAATCCTCGGCGCTAAACTGGCCACGCAGTTCTCTAATAATATCCGCAATAATTTTGGTTTCCTCAATAACGCCGCGCCGGAGGGTATAGGCGCAGACGATAAATTGTTCATCCAAAATGGCCGCAAAGTGTTTCGCGAAGTCGTGCCCTTGGTCGCGGGCATGATAAATGATGAACTTGCCAATATCGGGATAGCGGCAACAGATTTGAAACGCATGTGGCTGCACCAAGCCAACCTCTCTATGAATACTTTGATTGCCAAGAAAGTCATGGGCAAAGATGTGGATATGGATATGT
Organism: Robiginitomaculum sp.; assembly: GCA_026982235.1. Classification (GTDB taxonomy): domain Bacteria; phylum Pseudomonadota; class Alphaproteobacteria; order Caulobacterales; family Maricaulaceae; genus Robiginitomaculum_A. The sequence goes on from JALSHM010000462.1 coordinate 5,336, forward strand.
CCCCCGTTGTCCTAGACGAATACGCCAATACCAGCTCGGCCGGCTCCATCATCGCCTTTGACAAATACTCGGGCGATTTCGAAGCGGGCGACACAGGCCTAATCTGCTCCTTCGGTGCAGGCTATAGCGCCGGCGTTGTTGTAGTGCGCAAGACTTAATGGCCAAACAATCACCACGCGCATGGCAACGTATGCTGTCTGGTCGCAGGCTTGACCTACTTGACCCGTCGCCGTTTGACATTGAGATCGAAGACATTGCCCACGGCTTGGCGCGGGTAGCGCGGTGGAATGGGCAAACATCAGGTGACCATGCGTTTTCTGTGGCTGAGCATTCTGTGGTGGTCGAAAAATTATTTTCTATCTTGAACCCGAAAGCATCACGGGAAGACAAGCTTGTTGCTCTGCTTCACGATGCGGCGGAATATGTGGTTGGGGATATGATTTCGCCTTTCAAGGCGGCGCTCGGTATTGATTACTCTGATTTCGAAGACAGAATTGAGCAAGCTATTCATTTACGCTTTGGATTGCCGTCGCGCCCGCGAAAATCCCTCAAAAAAGCCATCAAAACTTGCGATATTTATTGCGCATATTTTGAGGCCATACAAATCGCGGGCTTTACGGTGGACGAAGCCAATGCGTTCTTCACCAAGCCGCCCGGCGATATTCGCATTAAAATCGCACCTTTGTCCGTGGTCGATGCCAAAGCACTTTATCTGAAAAGATTTGCAGAATTATCATAGAATAGCTTTGGAAATACCCCAGTCACCCTTATATATAAGATAGGAATGGAGGCAAATATGGTGGAAACTTTAAATAATTGGCAAGACGGCAATTGGATTGGCCAGACCCTAGAGGTGGAGAACGGTGTTTGCGCCCTGCCCGCCCGCGTAGAGGTCGGCGACCTCGCCTATACGGACGAAGTAAAAGCCGCCGTCGATCATCTGTATGAACGGGTCGCGGATTTCATCCCCGAATTTGAATGGCCGGCCTATGCGCCGCTTGTCCATGCTATTAACAAGCTTAAGGTCGAGAAAAACGCTGTCGTCCTCGCCCACAATTATATGACACCGGATATTTATGCACTGGTCGGGGATTTCAAAGGCGACAGTCTCGGCCTGGCCATAGAAGCCACCAAGACGGACGCCGATATTATCGTGCAAGCGGGCGTGCATTTTATGGCTGAGACCAGCAAAATTCTCTGCCCAGATAAGAAAGTCCTGATCCCGTCTTTGGACGCAGGCTGCTCTCTCGCCTCCTCTATTACGGGCGATGATATGCGCCTGATTAAGCAAAAATACCCGGGCATTCCGGTGGTCACCTATGTCAACACCACGGCGGATGTGAAGGCCGAAACTGATATTTGCTGCACCAGCTCCAATGCCGTGCAGGTGGTCGAGAGCTTGGGTGTACCCAAAGTCATTATGGCACCAGACGAATTTCTGGCCAAGAATGTCGCTAATATGACGGGGGTCGAGGTCATCGCTTGGCATGGGCGTTGCGAAGTCCACGCCCGCTTTGACGCCGAAGACGTGCAAGCCATGCGCGAACGCTGGCCGGGCGTGGTCGTCCTCGCCCACCCCGAATGCCCGCCAGACGTGGTGCGCGAAAGCGATTTCACAGGCTCCACCAAAGCTATGTCAGACTATGTATCCGACAATAAACCAAAGAACGTCGTCCTGCTCACCGAATGCTCAATGAGTGATAACGTCGCCATGGCCAACCCAGACGTAGACTTCGTCCGCCCGTGCAATCTCTGCCCCCACATGAAACGCATCACCTTGCAGAATATATACGAATGCCTGCGGGACGAACAACACGAAGTGAAAGTATCGAAGCGGGTGGCCAAGAAAGCAAGACGCGCCGTGCAAAGAATGATAGATTTACCAGCACCGGGGATTAAGGGGCATTTTGATCCGAGAGCGGCGCATAAGGATATTAAGGTGATTTAGTGGGCTAAAATAAGCAAGAAGCCCCTCTCTATACCACCATTAAAGGCAATCATAAAACTTGATTGCCAGAAACAAGTGCAGGTGTGGAGAAATGCCAAGAATTATTTAACGCCCAGGTAAGAGGCAAACTAAATAAAGGCACCACTTTACCACCTCAACCTGCTCACGTCTCTTCAAACAGCTATCCATCTTCCAAGTTTGCGTGTTTACAGATACACCAAGATGGACACCCGCCTTCGCGGGTGTGAGCGGGGTATGGTGTAAGGTTTGAGTGTAGGAGGATGGGATTGAACACATTTTTACGCTTTGTGGCAATCTCATGTGCATTATATTCATACCCGAAGCCCCCCAAAGCCCGCTCACCCCTGCGTATGCAGGGGTCTATCTTGATGTTGTAATTTGACGCTTGCATTCGCAAGAATACCCCCATATATTCACCGTATGTTCTACACATATATTTGCACAAACAAGCCACGTGGTACACTTTATACTGGGCACACTGATGACCTGTCCGCCCGGATGGAACAGCATAAGCAGAAAATATTCGGCGGCTTCACGGCAAAATAT
>JALSHM010000463.1 GCA_026982235.1 Robiginitomaculum sp.
GGGATGGGGGGAACAACGCGCGTATGGTGCAAGACTAAAATTAGTCCCCCCACCCGCAACGCCAACGCTTGCGTGGCGTGTCGCCTCCGCGACCTCTTGGGAGTACCCTTGCGGTGCTACGCTCCGGCACGCATTCGCATCACGGGGCATTTGCCCCGCTTTGGCTCAAACCCATGAAAAATGGGGGAAGAAGTGGGTGTTATATTCCCTGTTTGTAGTCTGCCAGAACCGCCGAGCCAGTCCGCCATCGTGAGCGCAATAAAACCAGCCTAGCGGGTTTATGGGCTTAATTTGCTAGCCATAATTTTATCAATTGATGGGCGATTGTGAAATCTGGTGGACAGATGAAAGGCGTGCCTTTTTGGGGGTTTGTGCCTTCGAACACGCTCCTGACTTCGTCTTTGGTGAACCATTTTGCATCTGCCAGCTCTTTGGGATCCAAAGTGATTTTTGTGTTCTTTGCTTCGCAGAACATGCCCATCATCAATTGCCCGGGATAGGGCCATGGCTGGGAGAGTTTATATTCGGGGTTCGCCACGTCGATATTGACCTCTTCTTTGACTTCGCGAATGCAGGCTTCGCTGAGGCTCTCGCCGGGGGAAACAAATCCAGCCAAGGCTGAATAGGCGGCTTCTGGCCAATTGGGGCCGCGCCCAAGCAAGCACTTGTCCCCGTCTAAAACCAGCATAATCACCACAGGATTAACCCGGGGGAAATGGTCGGTTTCGCAAGCGGGGCATTGCCGCGTGACACCGCCCGCCTGTGGCTTGCTTTCGGCACCACAGTTTGAACAAAATCTGTGAGAGCGGTGCCAATCAAATAAGGATTTGGCGCGCCCCGCCAGAGCAAGTTGTCGCCCGTCCATAAGGAATGCCAAATTGCGAAGATGGTCCAGCGCCGCGCCTTTAACCAAACCAGCGGCTTCTTCCTCTTTCGCAAAGGAAAACGCAAACATCGGGACCTTGCCGTCCAGACCCAAAAACAACGGGCCGGGGTCATAGAGGTGGGTGCCTTTAATCTGCGACGGGTGTACCATAACCAAATCACCGCTCTTGACCAAGAACCGCCCGTGATACATGACGAAAGCGCGGGCGTTTGTGTCTTTGAGAAAGCCAGCCAAGTCGTCGCCGGAACGTCGGTTTTCCGCCAAGTCAAGGGGCGCGCCCGTAAAGGCTATGGGTGTTTGTATGGTCATAATTGTCCTTTTGTGGCGACTTCAATAAAATCTAAATAGGCAGAGACCAAGGCTGTTACAAGGAAAAAGCCGAGGTTGTTTGTTGCAATTTTACCACAAATGATGCAAATCGTATCAAAGCCTGTAAGCAAACAGCCAATATAGATAGCAATTTCATAATTATGGTGTAATCGTAGGGAGCGCCTACAATGTGGCGAGCTACGAACTTAATCTATATCTAGGAAAATATCATGAAAAAATTACTTATACTTTCAACCGCAGCGTTCTGCTTTGCCGCAGCACCAGCATTTGCGGGTGAAGGGACATATGTCAACCTTGGCGGCGCTTATGTTGAGGATGGTGGAGTTGTCTTATTTGGTCGCGGCGGATATAACTTCGCAGAGTATTTCGGTGTTGAGGCCGAAGCAGGTCTTGGCATTGCCGATAAATCCGACACCCTTCTTGGTGTCGACGTCAAAACGGGCGTAAATTTTACTTTGGGTGCATTTGGTGTAGGTCGTGTACCCCTAGGTGAAAACTTTAACATTTTTGGCCGTGTAGGTTATCATTATTCAGAAGTTGAAGCAAAGGCTGGAAATTTCAATGCTATTGACCATGCTGACGGAATCGCATTTGGCGCCGGCATTGAATATATGCTTGATGACAATAACGGCATACGCGCAGAATACACAAGCTATGACGGCGACGGTGGCAGTCTAGATGTGTTTGGCGTTTCCTATGTTCGCAAGTTCTAGGGCTTTAGGTGCTTGGCTGTACTGAATTAGACCCTCGGTGACAGCCGAGGGTTTTTCGTTTTCTCTCTTGATATTTTATGAGAGTGCCGCCATATACCCGCTCGGAAGGTTGGCTTTGGACGAGCGTCTCGCCAACCCGGTCAGGTCGGGAACGAAGCAGCCGTATGCGAGTTTTGTTCGGGTCATTGTTCAGCCTTCCACTCTTTGAAGCAGGTTTGCGTAGCAAAATTTTTGATTCTGTGAATCAAAAATAAGCGTAGAAGGCCACGGCAGTGGCTCATTATAGCGCTCACGCCGACGGGCGTCCGCTCGTCCCAGCGCAGGCCGGGATGACAGAATTATAGAATTGGGTTTTGCACAAACATATAAACATCTTCTGGCACTATATATATTTTGCTCTATAAAGAGCCTATGAATGAGAAAACCACATCACAAAACTATCAAGTTCTGGCGCGGAAATATCGGCCACTGAATTTTGAAGATATGATTGGGCAAGAGCCCTTGGTCAAAACCTTGACCAATGCCTTTAAAAGCGGACGGGTTGCCCATGCCTTTATGCTGACCGGGGTGCGCGGTATTGGCAAGACCACGACGGCGCGGCTCTTGGCGCGGGCTTTGAATTATGAGAGCGACGATCACGACGGCCCGAGCGTTCAATTAGATCCGCCCGGCATTCACTGTGACGCCATTAACCGCTCGTCCCATTTGGATGTGATGGAAATGGACGCGGCCTCGCGCACGGGTGTTGGCGACATTCGCGAGATATTGGACAGTGTCCGCTACGGCCCCGTAGAGGCGCGGTACAAAGTCTATATCATCGACGAAGTGCATATGTTGTCGGCGCAGGCTTTTAATGCCCTGCTGAAAACTTTGGAAGAGCCGCCGGGTCACGCTAAGTTTATATTCGCCACCACAGAAATTCGCAAAATCCCGATTACGGTTTTGTCCCGTTGCCAGCGCTTTGATCTGCGCCGTGTGGAAGCGGACGAACTGGCCAAGCACTTGGCCCATATCTGTGCCCAGGAAAAAGCCAATATTGCTGAGGACGGTTTGATGCTCATTGCCCGCGCTGCCGAAGGTTCGGTGCGCGACGGTTTGTCTTTGCTCGACCAAGCTATCGTACAGGCGGAGGGCGACATAGAAGTTAGCGCCGAAGACATTCGCAATATGCTCGGCCTTGCAGACCGGACACGGGTGTTGGGGTTGCTTGCGTCTGCCGTGAACGGCGATGCCAAGGGCGCACTCACCGAGGTGCGTTCCCAATATACGGACGGGGCAGACCCGGCGGTTATCGTGCGGGATCTCTTGGATATTTGCCACGAAATTTCCCGCGCCAAAGCGCTCGGGGCGGAGGCGGAATTCGATATGGCACCGGATCAAGTTACGCGCCTGCACGATTTGGCTGGTGGCCTCACTATGGGGCAGATTACTAGGGCTTGGCAAATGTTGCTGGCCGCACACGCCGATGTGCGCACCGCACCCGATCCGCTGGCTGCATGTGAGATGGCACTCTTGCGTTTGGCGGTTGCGGGCGATTTACCCCCGCCGGAATTGGCCGCGCAATTATTGGCGGGACTTAAGGACGTGAAAACGCCCGCGAAAATTTCAGGCGCAGAAACACCAGGCGCAGAAACATTAGGAGCAGAAGTGTCAAGTGTGGTGCCCACAGCTCATGGCAATGCGGCGCCGCAATTGGAAACCAAATCTGCGCCGCACGCTTCCCCTGACCCATCGCCAAAATTGGCGCTGGAAAGCTTTGAAGACTTGGTGGCCGCTATACCAAAAAACAAAACTGGCCTGCGCTATGATATTGAAAAATATATCCGCCCCATAAGGTTCGAACCGGGGACATTTGTGTTTTCACTTGCACCAAATGCAAAGCCTGATTTGGAATACCAACTCAGAGCCTGGGTCACCGATGCTACGGCGCGCCCCTGGCATATAGAAGTGGATACAAAAACCCAAGGTGCGCCAAGCCTGTTAGAGCGCCGCCGCGCCGCCCAAGCTGCGCAGAAAGATGCCGAAGAAAACCACCCGGTCGCCAAGGCCGCCCGTGCATTATTTCCCGGCGTAGAGATTGAATTTCGCGACCGCGCCACCATATCTAATGTTGTAACGGCAAAATTCGCCAAACCGGAAACCGAGACATGAAAGACATCCAATGAAAGATATAATGGGCCTGATGAAGCAGGCAAAAGAAATGCAAGAAAAAATGGAAATCGCTAAGGGCAAGGTCGCCGACCTACGCGCCGAAGGCGTCAGCGGCGGCGGTATGGTGCGTATTACATTGTCCGGCGAAGGCCATATGCAAGCCATAAATATCGACCCGTCCATGATAGTCGCCGACGAAGCCGAAATCCTGGAAGACCTGATCATAGCCGCCTATCACGACGCCAAAATAAAAATAGACCAAAAACAAGCCGAAACCATGCAAGACGCCATGGGGGATATGAAACTGCCAGACGGTATGAAACTGCCGTTTTAATTTCATCCTCACCCCGCTTGCGGGGGAGGTGCCCCCTTCTTGGGGCGGAGGGAGAAACAGGGTTTAGCGCCCACCGAATTTAAGATGAAATTGTCACACGGTCGAAAGTCCTGTGTTTTTAGCTTAAGCCACAAACGCATGTAAAAAACAAAACACAACTTACCCCTTGACTCTCTCTCTCTGTAGGCATGGTTAACACACGTTAACTATAATATTGGGAGGTCAAGATGGATGTGTATTCTGAAATTGAAATAGAGGCTTTGGCGTTTGAAACGCGCGGGTTGGAGCAAGAAGCCGAAGCCGTAATTGGCGAAGACATGTCGGAGCTGCGGGCCGAATTGTCAATTATTGGGACGGCTTTAAACCCAACTCAAAACTTTGACCTTTATATGGAAGAATGGCTTGGAGACGGATTAGGTGCAAATTTGGATATAGGGACTGATGCGGCAAATTGGTTATCAGAATTCATGGGTGCCGACCTTGCTATCGAAGTGATCGATACCGTCGCCCCTGATGATTTATCAGCCCCGGCTTTGCAAGAGAAGTCAAAAGTGTTATTCACAGAAGACATTGACGAGGTCGTGTCAACAGGAACCCGAAACACAAGTTGGGATTATGATTATCTAGCCATCCTAAATTTTATAGCCGCCATGGAATCTATGTCTGAGAGTGTGTCGGTGAGAGATATTGGTGTCGTAGGCGAAGACGCCCCCGCTGTTGGCTCGGGTGATAATGAAGATGATGAAGGTGAGGAGGAAGATGACACACCTTGTTTTGATTGGGATCTTGATGGAGTGTTTGACATAAATAGTGATGGAGATTCAAACGATGAAGCGCAATACATTGCAGCTGCTCTCGCTGCAGGCTTTGGGTATGTTGGCGCATTGCCAGCCGCAAGTTATTTTGCTTGGGTCGCCGCATATGCTCAATACGTGGATGCTAACCCGCAGCTAGGTATTGGTATTGATAGATGTGCATAAAAGCTTATAAGTCACTATAATGTTGTCAAGTAAACAAAGCTCGAGAAAGATCTTGAAAATGAATAAACATAAATGGAGGCTGATTTTAAGAGGGGTGTTCCTATCTGGAATTATTCTTTTGTTTTTTCTTTGGTACGGTACTCATGTTAAAAATTGGTTTAATTTCGGCCCATATGCAGGACTGGTTGCGATGGTTGGAATTGTTACGGCTATTATATTAATTCGAAGGAAAATTTGACTGCAATATTTTACCCGCCGATTCTATAATAACTATATATTTCACTGCTCTAGCCCTTCTTGCAACCTATGCTGACACGAATCCAGATTTGGGCATAGGCTCCGGTGAAGATGGTGGTTGCGGTGGTGGAAACGCATGAATCGCAATTTTATTGATTTAAACGAGTCTAGGGCTTAGGGTTTGAACAATTCTGCTAAAGGCGCATTATGCACAAAAAACAGTCTTGATTATAATGTTTATTCTTGTGGTCATAAATTTTGTGGTCATGGTTTATATGGGTGATGTTTCCTCTTGGTTTAGCAGCTTGCACCACAATATACGGTTTGCATTATGGGCAATAAATTTTCTCGGCTGGATATTTGTTTTGTATTCAGTCAGAAAGACTTTCGACTTAGCTGGAAAAGAAAAATGATTTAATAACTACGGAAATTTATTTTAATTGAATATATCAAACCGGAACGCCCTCTTTCTCGCAAAATGCTCGTACGGTTTCTCGCAGGCTGTCTGCATCTGTGGCAGAGTTTATTTTTGGTTTAATCACTGCCGCTAATTTGCCCGCGTCCAATGCTAGGATTGCGCTTTTTACGGGGCCTATGCCGGTTACGGGCATTGAGAGGTTTTGGAATCCTAATGCGGTGAGGCAGATGGCCTCCAATGGCTTACCTGCGATTTCGCCGCAGACTGTGACCTCGGTTTTATTGGCTTTGCATCTGTCTGCGATATGGGCGAGCAGGGATAAGGCCGCCGGGTGTAGGCCGTCATAAAGTCCGGCGACGCGCGGGTTGTCGCGGTCGGCGGCGAAGAAAAACTGCATCAAATCATTAGCGCCGACCGAAACGAAATCTGCGTATTTGCAAATGGCGTCTATTTGCCAGGCCAGAGCCGGGGTTTCGAGCATGACGCCAACTTCCAGTTTTTTGGGCAAAGCGCCGCCCAGTTTTTTATGTCGGCGAATTTCTTTATCGAGCAAGGCGCGCGCTGCTTTAAATTCGGAAACCGCTGCCACCATGGGGAACATGAGGCGCAAATGCTGGCCTGCACCCGCCTGCAATAAAGCTCGCAGTTGATAGCGGAGCATGCCGGGGCGCTTCAGACCGATACGAATGGCGCGCCAGCCAATGGCCGGGTTTTCTTCGGGAATTGGGTCGCCGTAAGGCAAGATTTTATCCCCGCCCAGATCCAGCGTACGAAATGTCACCGGGCGGTCGCCAGCTGCGCTCAAGGCGCGTTTGTATAAATCGACTTGCTCTTCAAGGCGCGGCATACGCTGGGAGACCATGAATTGGAACTCTGTGCGGAACAGGCCGATACCGTCTGCGCCCACGGCGTCCAACCCTGGTAAATCTACAAGCAAGCCAGCATTTAACAGCAGAGAAATTTTTTGCCCGTCTTTGGTGATGGCTTTTAAACTACGTTGTTTTTCAAATGCCAAATCGAGCTGGGCGCGAATGCCGACCCGCACCATAAACGCACTTATATCGTCGCCAGTTGGTCGAATGCTGACCGTGCCTGTTTCGCCGTCGACCAGCACTTCGTCATCCGCCTCGATCCTGTCCAAAACCCGCTCAGCCATCCCGACCAGAGGGATGCCCAAAGTGCGACAAATTATAGTGGCATGGGCTGTGGCCGCGCCGTCTTCTAGCACAATGCCTTTCAGCTTGTTCCGGTCATAATCAAGGATTTCAGCCGGACCAAGATTGCGGGCAAAGATAATGGCGTTATCGGGTAATTGTCTTTGGCCTGCGTCCAAATTCTCGCCGCCCAAAGAGCGCAACATGCGGTTGGCCAAGTCTTCGAGGTCGTGGAGGCGGGCGCGCAAATAGGGGTCGCGGGCTTTGAGCATGCGCGCCCGGTGTTCATTGCGCACCCGCTCAACAGCGGCCTCCGCCGTTAGGCCGCTATGCACGGCTTCGTGGAGACGATCCAGCCATTGCCTGTCATAGGCGAACATGCGGTAGCTTTCAAAAATTTCTTTTGAGGCCGCGCTCATCTCGCCTCTTTGACCGCTCATTTCGCTATTGACCATAGCATCAACAGAGCGCCGCATTTTGCGGATAGCCTTGGATAGCCTAGCTTGTTCTTCGCCCGTATTGTTTGATAGCATTTTCCCGACAGAGACAGGCGGTAAATGCAGCACGGCGCGGCCTTGGGCGAGACCGTCGGCGAAGGCTTGACCGACAATTATTTCCGCCCCGGTAGGCGTTAGGCGTATG
>JALSHM010000464.1 GCA_026982235.1 Robiginitomaculum sp.
TCTGGGTAATTAGTCATGTACTGCTTTCATAAACGCACGAATTTTCTCGTGGTCTTTTACGCCGGGTTCCCGCTCAACACCAGAGGAGACATCGAAAAACTTTATCCCCGTGTGCTGTGCTTGTTTGATGTTCTTAGGTGTCAAACCGCCTGCTAAAATGAGCGGTGTTTTGGCCGTGAAATTCTTGAGCAAATTCCAGTCAAATGATAAGCCATGTCCGCCGCGCTGGCTTTCACCCTTTGGGGCTTTGGCGTCTAGTAAGATATAATCGGCGGACGCCTCAAATGTCTTTATTTTCTCAAGGTCAGAATGGTCATGTATGGCAATGGCTTTGATAATCGGCAAGCCAGTCAAGGCTTTGACTTCAGCTAGCCATTGGGGGCTTTCCTCCCCGTGCATTTGCAAATAATCGGCTTGCATCTGTCCCGTAATACGCCCTAGTAAGTCGGCATTTGCATTGACGGTCACGGCAACCCGTTTCGCACAGCCAATGGCTGGGCGGGAAATTCGTGCAGCCTCTGCGACAGACAAACGCCGCGAACTTTTCGCCTCAACTATAAAGCCGAGCATGTCCGCGCCGTAGTGAAGCGCCGCTTCAACATCTTTGGGCCGCGTCAGACCGCATATTTTCACTTGGGGTGTCATAGGCATTACCCTAACAAAAAAAGGGTGCCTTACGACACCCTTTTCTTAGATTTTTGCGAAACTTACTTTTTCAGCAGATCGCGGATTTCTGCGAGTAGCACTTCTTGTGCAGGCGGGGCTGCGGGTGCTTCTTCTTCTTTTTTCTTGGCTTTGTTCATGCCTTTGATGATCATAAACATAACAAATGCTACGATGATGAAAGAGATGAGAGCAGTTAGAAAATCGCCAATGTTAATCGTCACGGCTTCTTTGACGACTTTGTCGCCTTCCATGACGGCTTCTTTCATAACATATTTCCAACTCGCGAGATCAATGCCGCCCATAATCGGACTGATAGCTGGCATAAAGACGCCATCGATAAACGATTTAACAACCGTACCAAATGCGGCACCCATAACAACACCGACAGCCATGTCGACAAGATTGCCTTTCATTGCGAAAGACTTAAATTCTGAGATCATTCCCATAGTTTTCCCCCTAAAGATTAAGTTTATAGCACGCAGATATGACACCAATTAACGCCTTGCGTCAATATGTTACACCAGATGGAAACTGCCAAGAAAGCGGTAAACTGCGCCAAAGAAGCTTATTTATGGCTCGTATTATCTATTTTCTGCGCGAGACCCTTGGCTGTGCGAAAGAAAGGTACGAATTTTTCAGGGATAGCCAGAGATTCGCCCGTGCGCGGATTGCGTGCAGCGCGAGCTTTTCGGCGGCGCGGGGTGAAGCTACCAAAACCGCGTAATTCGACCCGGGCACCCGCCTCAAGCGTCTGGGTGATACTCTCAAAGAATATAGCAACGACCCGTTCGCACTCCTCAGGACTGAGGTGCGGGTTTTCCAGTTCTAGCTTCTCTATGAGTTCAGATTTGAGCATGGTCTTTTATCTCTTGCAAAATTGCTTCCGTCAAGTCCCGTTTATATCGAGTTTGCGTAATTTCGCAAGAATATCGTCCCGAGCCGTGCGAAATCTGGTTAGTAACTGCTCAAGGGTTAAATTTGGGTCATCACTTGCCGGGTCAGGTAATGGCCAATGCAGACGTTTGACTTTTACAGGAACCACGGGGCAGACTTCATCTGCGCATAGAGTAATGATTAAATCCATTTTGGATAAATCAATACTATCGACGGACTTTGAGGTATGGGCGGAAATATCTATACCTATTTCGGCCATGACTTTTACCGCATAAGGGTTAACACAAGCAGGTGCAGACCCGGCGCTTAAAACCTTAGCCGTTTTGCCAAAAAAATCCCGTGCCAGCCCTTCGGCCATTTGCGAACGGGCGGAATTGGCGACGCAGAGAAAGAGGATAGTTTTCATAATTGCCAACTATTGTTAAATTTTGTCATCCCGGACAAGCGAAGCGTAGATCCGGGATGACAATGTTCAGTCTGACCTATGAGATCCCGGGGCAAGCCCGGGATGACAATTTTGTTGATATTGGTCTATTGAGCCGCCGCCGCTAAATTCCGCAGCACATAGTGCAAGATACCGCCATGGCGATAATACTCTAGCTCGTTTTCCGTATCAATACGGACGCGGGCTTTGATGGTTTTGGTTTTACCGTCCTTGCCTGTGATTTTCACGTCAATATTAGAGCGCGGGGTGATGTCGTTAACCCCACCAATGTCGATGGTTTCGCTACCGTCCAGACCAAGCTCTTGCCAGCCTTCACCTTCTGTAAATTCTAGGGGTAGAACACCCATGCCGATGAGGTTAGAGCGGTGAATGCGTTCAAAGCTCTTGGCGATAACCGCTTTGACACCGAGCAAAATCGTGCCCTTGGCAGCCCAGTCGCGTGAGCTACCATTACCGTATAGACCACCTGCCAGAATGACCAAGTCTTTGCCGTCATCTTTGTATTTCATGGCCGCGTCATAAATGGACATGATTTCGCCCGTTGGGACATATTTGGCAACACCGCCCGTCGTGCCGGGCACCATTTCGTTTTTGATGCGGATATTGGCAAATGTGCCGCGCATCATGATTTCGTGATTGCCGCGTCTGGAGCCGTAGGAATTGTATTCATTACGGGGAACCTGGCGCTCGGACAAATACGCACCCGCAGGGCTGTCTGCGGCGATAGCCCCCGCAGGCGAGATATGGTCAGTGGTGATAGCTTCACCAAGCAGAGCCAGAATATTTGCGTTTTTGACATCTTCAACCGCGTCTGGCGTCATAGTCATACCCTCGAAATAGGGTGGGTGCTGTACATAGGTGGAGCTGGTGTTCCAATTATAGGTCTCGCCGCCCTCGACTTTAATATCGCGCCATTGTTGGTCGCCTTTATAAACGTCCTTATAACGATCCACGAACATTTTACGGGTGATGGTTTTACGCACCAGAGCATCAATATCCTTAGAGGTTGGCCAGATGTCGCGCAGGAAAATGTCCTTACCATTAGCGTCCACACCCAAAGGGTCGGTCTCGAAATTATGGTGCATGGAGCCAGCCAAAGCATAGGCGACCACTAGCGGCGGTGAGGCCAGGAAATTAGCGCGAATATCCGGGCCAATCCGGCCTTCGAAATTGCGGTTACCCGATAGAACTGAGCAAGAGATTATATCGCCCTCCTTGATGGCTTCGGACAGTTCAGGCGCAATAGGGCCGGAATTGCCGATACATGTGGTACAGCCATAGCCAACCACGTTAAAGCCGAGCGCGTCTAGATGTTTCTGGAGATCCGCTTTTTTGAGATATTCGCCCACGACTTGGGAACCAGGCGCAAGAGATGTTTTGACCCACGGCTTGGGTTTTAGACCGAGCGCATGGGCTCTTTTGGCTAACAAGCCTGCGCCGACCATAACATTCGGGTTGGACGTATTGGTGCAAGAGGTGATTGAGGCGATAAAAATATCGCCGTGATCAACTGCGTAATCTTTGCCTTTGACGGGCGTAGGGGTTCCGTCCATAGGCGATTTACCAAATGTATTGTTTAAAATTTTCCCAAAATCGCGGCTAGCTGTTTTAAGAGCAATTTTTTCCTCTGGGCGTTTTGGCCCAGAAATCATTGGCTCTACCGTGCTCATGTCAAGGCGCAGTGTGTCTGTAAATACAGGCGTTTCATCGCTGCTGCCCCCAGTACGCCAAAGCCCTTGTGCTTTGGCATATTTTTCAACCAATTCAATACGACCTGCATCGCGACCAGTTGCCTTAAGATATGTTATCGTATCTTCATCAATCGGGAAGAAGCCGCACGTAGCCCCGTATTCCGGCGCCATATTTGCCAATGTGGCTTGATCCTCTAAGGAGAGATGGTCGAGGCCGTCGCCGTAAAACTCGACAAATTTTCCAACCACACCACGGGCACGAAGTTGCGCAACGACCACGAGCACTAAATCGGTTGCAGTTGCACCTTCTGGCATTTTCCCGGTCAGCTCCATGCCGATAACTTCGGGGATGAGCATAGAAATTGGTTGGCCGAGCATGGCGGCTTCGGCTTCAATACCGCCTACACCCCAGCCCAGTACGGATAGACCGTTAATCATGGTGGTGTGGCTGTCTGTACCTACGAGTGTATCTGGGAAGGCAAAGGTTTCTCCGCCTTCGGTTTTTGTCCATACGGTCTGGCCGAGATGTTCCAGATTAACCTGATGGCAGATGCCCGTACCTGGCGGCACAACGGCGAAATTATCAAATGCCGTTTGCCCCCATTTCAAGAAATCATAGCGCTCACCATTGCGCTCATATTCACGTTTGACATTTTTGGCGAAAGCGAGGTTTGTGCCAGAATAATCAATCATTACAGAATGGTCGATAACCAAATGCACGGGGTTTTGCGGATTGATAGCATCTGCTTTGGCACCTAGCTTGACCACCGCATCACGCATAGCGGCCAAATCGACCACGGCGGGCACGCCTGTGAAATCTTGCATCAAAACGCGGGCAGGGCGGTAGGCAATTTCGTGGGTGGATGTTTTGGTTTTTAGCCAGTCTTTAATGGCAAGAATATCGTCTTTGGTAACGGTTTTACCATCTTCGTTGCGCAACAAGTTTTCCAAGAGAACTTTAAGCGAGTAGGGCAGTTTTGAAATGCCCTCAAGGCCGTTTTTTTCGGCTTCCTTGAGGTCAAAATAAGTATAGGTGCCGCCGCGCACGGTCATTTCGCGTTTGCAATTAAAACTATCGAGAGAAGCCATGAGAATATCCTTTGTTGGTCTGGTTAATTTGTATAGCGCGGCTTGAACAAAGCCGCAATCTTTGAATTTATGCGTACACTACCTAGTTTTATCAGATTTAGCACCAAGCTCTGGCATATGCTTCATCAAGAGCGGCATGTTGAGCATAGTGAAAATCAAAGTAATGGGCAGCACACCAATCAGCTTGAAATCCGTCCAAAATTTAACAGAATAATTGCGCCAAATATATTCATTAAGTATGGCGAGGAACAGGAAGAAAATCCCCCATCTAAAGGCCAATGTCCGCCAAGCCTTTTCCGGGAGTTTATAAACTTCCGCAAACATGAGCTTAAACACGTTCTTGCCCAGAGCCAGTGACCCAAGAATAGTGCCGCCAAATAGCAAATTGATAGCGGTCGGCTTCATTTTAAAAACAGTGGGGCTTTTAAAGCCAATGGTGATAGCCGCAGTGCCGAGAACTATGACCGCTGTAACCTTAAGCATGATAGACACTTGCCCGGTTTTCATCTTGGAATGGACTACGGCGATAATGATGGCAATCGCAAAGACTAAAGCACCAATATAGAGCGGGGCGTCTTCGCCAGGTACGCGCATACCCAATAGGTTAAAAGGGCTATCTGCATCAATCATTTTGCGCGCTACGTTAAAGACCAAGACATAAGCAAGCACGGGACCCAAGTCTGCCCACATGGAGCTTTTATGTTTGCTTGGAGAATTAGGTGTTTCGGATTGTATATTGTTCATATTGGGCGGTTTGCCCGATAGTTTTGGGCAATGCAAGTGCGCAACAGTGAAATGCGGCTAAAAATATATGAGATAGGTTTTATATGCCATTATCCGGCACATCGTTTCCTGAACCGTTCTGGGGTTGTTGTGATTTTTAAAGGTGGTGCCAGCGCCTTTGAAGCAGATTAAGTGAAATGCTGAAAGTGATGCGCTGGCGTTGATTTCAGCAATTGCCTTAGCAGTTGGGAACGGCTGGTTACACCTGCCTTGCTATAAACGGATCTAAGGTGGTTTTCTACGGTTCGTATGCTGATCATAAGGGTTTGTGAAATTTGTGCATTTGTTAAGCCTTGGGATAAAGTGATGACAATTTCACTCTCGCGAAGTGTCCAGCCAAATTCTTGTGCGCACTTCGCAATAGCGACATTCGTGTGTACGAAGCCCAACTTAACGAGGAAGTGCTTTTTTCCAGAATTTGAGAATGTTGAAACTATGTCGAAATTTATGTTTTCATTTAAGGCCGTGCGGTCAATATCAGTCCGTAAAGAGTTTATGTTTATTTGCGTGCGGTTTTCTTGAGCCATTTTGCCAATAGCTAGAGATATATTCCGCATCAAAAAAACAATATCCCCGTAAACTTCATTCTGTACACTTTCACTCAAATCACGAATTTGCAGAGCGTCGTCGAGAATGATATAACCCGTGTCTTGCAGAATGGTTTTTAGATTGTCACTTAGCAAATTTTGCTGTGCCAGTTTCTCTTTAAACGTCAGCCGTGCGATTGTAGAGCCGACGATTGGGGCTATACTAATAGCACTGCGCAAGGCATTATCACCAAAATCCCGCATGCCTTGCGGGCGGTGGAAGCCAATTACGACCAGCAAGTCATTGTTAGTGGTTTTCGGCTTTACCGCTAAAGCCAAAACGTGACGAATACCGCTTGGTTTTAAAAAATCATTATAATATTCTGTTCTGACAAAATCTGATTGATCACATACATCAGATAATCGGTATACATCTGTAATAGCATCCGAGGGGGCTTGGGAGAGAATTTGAGGTTCGCGATTTAGAATTACGGGATCCGACCTGTGAAATTTACGAACATATTGATTGTGAGTGTCCCGCCCAACGCCTTGGGCTAAATTGTGGCCAATCGTATATTTTCCAGAATGGCGTTGAAAATGGAGTAGTGTGCTTGTCTCCGCACCAATCTTTTTCGCAACGGAGCCTAATAATGTATTTTCCAATGATTTATAGTCGGGACACTGGGCAATTTCGCCGTAAAGACGGGTTTGTTTGTTGCTAAAAATAGATGTGCCAGCTAAACTCAAGTCTATGTGTCCTACATTCTAATGCGCCATAACTATGATAGAGTTTAAGCCCTACGTCAAGTCAGACCCAATTCGCATAAAGTAGTTAAGTGGATTCAAGCTCCTTTTCCATAATATCGCGCATAATATTTTTCTTTATTTTGCCTGTGACTGTAAGTGGAAATTCCTCTACAAAACGAATGTGATCTGGGATTTTGAAATGTGCTATTTCATCCTTGCAGAAATTTCTAATGTCAACTGCCTTTAGATGGGCATCAGGGGCTTGCCTAATCCAGGCGCAAACGGTCTCGCCGTATTTGGCGTCCGGAACGCCAAATACTTGAGCTTCAATAATTTTGGGGTGCGTAAATAAAAAATCTTCTATTTCTCGGGGGAAAATATTTTCGCCACCGCGAATAAGCATGTCTTTGACCCGTCCGACGATGTCGCAATAACCCTCATCGTCGATAACAGCGAGATCACCCGTATGCATCCAGCCCTCGCTATCTATGGCTTCTCCAGTCTTTTCTTCATCTCCCCAATAGCCTTCCATAACTGAATATCCACGTGTGCAAAGTTCGCCTTTAACACCGCGTTTTACTGTATTGCCTTGTTCGTCAACAATTTTCACCTCAACATGAGGATGTACGCGACCAACTGTGGATACACGTTTGTCCAGAGGGTCATTTTTTGCAGTTTGGAAACTGATAGGAGAGGTTTCGGTCATGCCGTAGCCGATAGTGACTTCGTCCATATTCATGTCCGCAATCACGCTTTTCATAACTTCAATAGGACAGGGAGAGCCAGCCATCACACCAGTGCGCAAAGATGAAAAGTCGAAGGTGCTAAAATCTGGATGAGCAAGCATGGCAATGAACATGGTCGGTACGCCGTAAACGGCGGTGCATTTTTCCTGCTCAATGGTTCGCAAAACTGCACCGGGTTCAAATTTTTCTGATGCATAAATGGCTGTAGAGCCATGAA
>JALSHM010000465.1 GCA_026982235.1 Robiginitomaculum sp.
GATACATTCATTGGCCCTACGGATCCCATTCTAGCGGTCTCTGAAGACCACGGTATCGACTTCGAAGCCGAGGTTGTTGTTATCACGGATGATGTACCGATGAATATTTCGCAGGCCAAAGCCAAAGATCATATCAAGCTTATCATGTTGGTCGATGATGTGTCCTTACGCGGTCTTATCCCCAACGAGCTTCGCAAAGGTTTTGGCTTTGTCCACGGCAAAGCGTCTAGCGCGTTTTCACCTGTTGCGGTAACGCCGGACGAGCTTGGTAAAGCTTGGCGCGGTAGCAAAGTACATTTGCCTTTGCTAGTCGAATATAACGAAAAACCGTTTGGGAAAACCAATGCGGGTAAAGATATGACGTTTAATTTCGCTAAATTGGTCGCCCACGCCGCCGCCACGCGTAAACTTTGTGCGGGCACAATTATTGGCTCTGGTACCGTATCCAATAAAGACAAAGACGGTGGCCCGGGCCGAAAGGTCGAAGACGGCGGGCTAGGCTATTCTTGCATCGCAGAAATCCGCATGATTGAAACCATTAAAGATGGCAAACCGTCCACTAGCTTTATGAAATTTGGCGATCGGGTAAGCATTGAAATGAATGATAAAGAGGGTAATTCCATCTTTGGGAAGATTGATCACTTTGTGGAAAAATACAAAAAATAGATGTCGTTACTCGTCGCTTTTACTTTTAAGGCGAGAAGAACGGAATAAGCGCCGTTTGCGCGGTTTCGGCGCAATGTAAAGCGTGTTATTGATAAAATCGAGGGTAAAATCCCGCCCCTCCATTATATCAATACCCGCGATAACGAGTGGATATTCGCCGTAATTATTTACGGGTAAATTATCAAAATTCATCACGAGAAAATTGTGATATCTATATTCTACGCCGCCGATACGGGTCTGCTCAAGTATGATGCGAAGACGCGGTTTAAACGTTCCAACCGCACCCTGTATTAGCCATTCCTCGCGCAACCGCCTACGCTCCTTTGAGATTTTTGTACCACTGACACTCATCCAATTGATGGCGGAAAAACTTGAGCCTGTATCTAACAAGGTCGGAACATGCAAATCGCCCAGTTTGGTATGGGTAAATAGCAATCCAAACTTTTCTACCGGGTACGGATTCTCATCGAGCCGTATTTTTTTCCACCGCTTATATTTGGGTTCTGAGTACTGGGCATGTTTGGATATTTCCACTGTCTGTGTTTTATGAGAAAACGCAAATATACGCCCTTTGAAAACATCCATGCCTAACACGCCATGGATATTATCCGCATTGTCTTTCCAATCTTCAAGGATAATAATTGTATGATTTAAGAATACGTTTCGGCCAAAAGACAGTTTTTTCACCTTGGCACTCGGGCGGTATCCCGAATTTGTCATACCGTTGATAAACTTGTTCTCACCGTCCATTTCCAACCCTAATCGCAGGCGGGTTTTGTTGAAAATGCTACTACGCGTCGCCGCCGTATCGATCATAAATTTAAGAGGTTCGCTATCATTTATTCTCACTTCAATTGTGTATTGCCCGCGCTCAAGGCGCTCAAACGGAATTGTCGAACCAGAAGATGTGGTATTGGCATTTGCGGGAATTGAAAGGATAAAATATAGGCACGTCCATATGCTTAAAAACAAGCCAAGTGATTTTCTCAAAGACCTAATGTGCCACGATATAGCCATGTGGTTTCCTATTCAAAACCCAACTAACATATATTTGCGCCCCTGGCTAGTCCTGACTAATACCGCTTCCAGATAGAAAAGAAAAATGCTTGTTCTTTGATAATATTTCGCCCGAATATGGTTTGGTAGAAGCCTATTTGATAAGAGGTTTTTGTATTGCGGTCATAAACTAGCGAGGCTTGTAATTTAAGCCGCCGAGTGGCTCCTACAACCTCGAACTGCTCTTGGCTGGTCGTGTAAAAACTCTGTGTGAGAATTTGAAGTTTTTTGTGTGGCCGCCAACCTGCAGTCGCATCCAAACGCCATTCATCTGGCGTTCTTCCTGGACGTAGGCGATATGCCGCCTGCACATCCATAAACCCATCTCGTTGCGCAAATTTAAAACTCCGCCCAATAAGCGCCTTAAATTCATAATTTGTCGTACCAAAGCCTAAATCCACTCCGGCGACGGCCTCACCAGAACCGGCAAATAAAACGCCAGCCTGTCCTGAAATCACCCATTCATTGTCCTGCCATAATACGCTGCGCAATCCTGCATAACTTTCCCCAACACCTGAAAAATTGACTTCAACAACACCGGCACGCAACTCGACATCTTGATAACTCGACTGTAAAACCAATGTGGCTTTCGGTGTTACACCGTGCTCCCAATAAATTATGCCGTCAGCTTTGTTAAAGGAGACGTTTTGTATCAATTTCCCATTGTCATCATAGCCTTTGCTGGCATGATTAAACAATGTCGTGGAAATCACCTGCCCTTTACCGGGTGCGGCAGGCCATGCACCAGCCTGTGCATCTTTTGCATGAGCAAGCCCAAACAGGCCTATCACGGCACAACAAAACCTCGCAATGTTAACCTTCCCTGCATCCCCAAGGCGCATATCATACCCCCAAACATGTTTATTTAGGCTTTGATTTAAACAGCAGTCAAGCGTAATAAGAAGCTCAAGGAGTGTTATGTCCAAGTCGAAATTCGAAAACATTGCTTTCATCAGCACCAGCAAGCCTGAAGCCAAACAGGCCTTGTCCAAACTCGTCAATAAATACGGTAATTGCGATGCAGCTCATGCAGATGTGATTGTCCCGCTTGGCGGCGACGGGTTTATGCTGGACACATTGCGCAAACACATTTCTTTATTACGGCGCGGCCTACCAGTTTTTGGTATGAACCAAGGTACGGTTGGGTTTCTTATGAACCATTTTAGTACGGAAGGCCTGCGTGAACGCCTCGCCAAATCCCAGGCTGCAAAAATCCGCCCTTTAAGGATGAAAGCACAAACGCCTGGTGGAGAAGTCGGGGCTCTTGCTATCAATGAGATCTCACTTTTACGACAAACCAGCCAAGCTGCCCATATTCACATCTCAATAGACGGCGAAGAACGTATGAAGCGCCTCATCGCAGACGGTATTCTCATTGCCACGCCCGCTGGTTCAACTGCTTATAATCTCTCGGCTCATGGTCCGGCTATACCCCTCGGCTCAAACGTGCTTGCCTTAACGCCAATTAGCGCCTTTCGCCCCAGACGTTGGCGCGGCGCACTGTTGAAGAATACTGCCAAGGTTAAATTTGAAATCCTAGACCCCGGAAAACGCCCGGTGAGCGCGGTTGCCGACAGCACGGAATTTCGCAATGTCAGCACAGTTGAAGTCGAACAAGCTGATGACATAGAGTTCACTTTATTATTTGATAAAGGCCACGAACTTGATGAAAAAATCTTGCGGGAACAGTTCGCAACTTAGAGCTTCCCTACGGCTCCGCTTCACGCCAACCTGATTTGATCAATATTTGTTTTATTAACTCAGGATTTTCCTTGAAAGTCTTGCGCATGAGGGCCATTTCTGCTTTCACCTCATCTTGTGACCCCATCACTTTCCGTGCCCGCAACAGCCTAACCCAACCTTCAGGGTCGTTGGGGTTTTCAGTCAGTGTTGCAGACAGACGGGCCACCATGGCCTCAATCATTGCTTGGCGGTCTTCTGGCGTCATAGCGGCAGCATCGCGCATTTGTTCGGCGCTTGGCTCCTTGTTTGGCGCGGGCTTGATTGTCGACGCATCTTTTTGCTGGGCGATATAGGCTTTGGCACTGGCAAATTCTTCCGCCACATTCGGGTTGTTGTCTGTCAACAATAATACTTTTTCATAAGCGTCCACAGCCTCGTCAAACCTGCGCATTGACATCAAACTCCGTGCATAGAGTATCCATCCCTGAGGGTTTTGGTCGCCCTGTGCCAATTTTTTTTCTAGCTGGGATACTGCATCTTCTAAAGACAATGAACTTTCACGATCAGACCCTGCACCTCGCTCCATAGCTTGTTCCGGTGACACGATCGGTTTTTGCAATGCTGCTGACTTGCTCAGATCTGGCCGCCCGACCATAGTATATAGCCCCATAGCGCCAAATGCGAATGCAATAAACAGGACACTTAGCAATAAGGTTTGCGGCCCTGCGTCCTGGTTGCTTCTAGTCTTAGCGAGTACCTGCCTTTGCAATTCAACTTTGGCCAATTCTAAGGCCGAAACATCAGCCGATACATCAGCTTGCTCCAAGCCTATATCTATTTCCTTTATCTTGTCCAGATAGGCCTTGACCTCACTATCGGCCTCCACCCTCGGGGCATTTTTAACATAGAGAGGCTGGGCAACAAATAGCAAGACGGCTAAAACAAATATGCCCATTATCAACCAAATCATGTGTCATGTCCCTGTATTTTCTGCCCCTGTATTTTCTGCCCCTGTCTCTCCGAGCCCTGCATCTCTTGATTGTTGGATAATTCATTAAACCGCTTCAACTCGTCATCCGTCAACGTCTGCGTTTCAATATTAGCAGGTTTTCGACGCACTCTTACGACATACCAAAATAAGAAAAACCCGAGCAATACAGCTGGTGCAAACCATAGCAAATATGTATTGGCTTGCATTGGCGGCTTTAATAGAACAAAATCTCCGTATCTATCACGCATAAAAGCTATCACTTCTTCGTTACTGTCACCATTACGAATGCGAGCGCGCACAAGCTTGCGCATATCTTGTGCCAAGCTAGCATCGGATTCTTCAATAGGTTGGTTTTGGCACACCACGCAGCGCAAAGCCTGACCAACCTCTTTGGCACGCAATTCTATTTCGGCCTCACTCGGTGTTTGCGCCAAAGCAGGAAAAACCATGAATAAGCTAATGATTAAAGTGACGAAGATTGTGAGAATTACCCTCATTGTTCAGCCTCCAGCATAAGCACGAAAGGCTTAAGTTCGTCCCGCCATATTTTCTCCGTAATCGGGCCAATATATTTATAGCGGATCTGGCCTTTCTTATCGACAATAAAGCTTTCGGGCGCTCCGGTAACACCGAGGTCTATAGCCAGCATACTATCTGCATCAAACACAATACGTGTATAAGGATTGCCGCCACGCGCGAGCCAGTCCCGACCCTTTTCGACCGTATCACGCCAATTAACGCCGAGTATGCGAATTTCATTATTTCGAGCCAATTTCATCAACATGGGATGCTCTTGCTCACAAGCAACACACCACGAGCCAAAAATATTCACCAAGGTCACCTGACCTTCAAAATAGCTCTGGTCGATGGTCTTCTCCATATCCAACAAATCCGGCAAAGAAAACTCTGGGAATGGATGGTCAATCATCTGTGATGGTAGTTTGCTGGGATCCTTGGTCAAGCCAATAGCAAAAGCCCCGCTCAGAGCCAAAAACAAGATCAGTGGGATTAAACCTGTCCACGATATTCTCATATTTTTCCCCGCTTCCGTCCTCTATCCAAAATGGATATAAAACCTGCTAGAGCTATCATCAAAGCGCCAAGCCAAATCCAGTTAACCAATGGATGCACATAAGCGCGTACCACCCAGCCTTTCTCCGCATCACCCTCGCCCACACCCGCATACAGGTTTCTCATAGGACGAACCTGGATGCCAGCCTCTGTTGTTATCATATTGCGGACTTGATAAAAACGGCGTGCAGATCTTAGTGTACCGACTATGTGGCCACTTTTCTGCACCTCGACCGCAGCGACCATTTTTTGAAAATTTCGCTCCGCGCCGGGTGTCATACTTTTCAGAGTAAATTCATAGCCTCCGACCGTCATGCTTTCATGGAGTCTGAGAACTTTAGCGTCTTCCTTGGCCCAAACCGACATACCGGTTATTCCAATGACACAAATAGCTATGCCCATATGGGCTATTAGAAAACCCCAAACAGAGGCGGGTTGCGCCTTTAACAAGGTCATGGCTCCCGCTTGGCCAAATTTAATTTTACGACCAAAAGCAGCTAATGTACTATAGGCCAGATATACTGCGATACCGATAGATAAAGCCCCAAGTACCGACTTACCGAGCCACCATGTAAGGCTAAATATTATCGCTACTAATACAAAAGACTTAAACAAATGTGGCTTGAGCGATTTCCAACTGTCTTCACGCCATTTCACCAATGGACCAACACCCATGATAGCAATCAGAACAATCATCACAGGGGCGAAAGTTCTGTCAAAATACGGCTCGCCCACAGAGATTTTCCCGTCGGTGAAAGCCTCGATCAAAAGCGGGTAGAAAGTACCCAAAAACACGGTAAATGTTGACGTTACCAGTAGCAAATTATTGAGAAGTAAACCGCCCTCTTTGGATACTATTGTAAAGCTAGGCCCGCCGCGCAATGTATGTGCGCGTAGTGCAAACATCACTAGTCCACCACCAGTTGCCAGCAATAATAGCGCAAGAATATAAACACCCCGCGCCGGGTCTACGGCGAAAGAATGCACACTGGTTAACACGCCTGAACGCACAACAAATGTCCCAACTAAACTCAAACTAAAGGCAGTAATGCCAAGTAAAATTGTCCAATTAGCCATGGCGTGTCGCTTGCCCAGAACTAATATGGAATGTAGCAACGCCGTGCCAACCAGCCACGGTAAGAATGACACATTTTCCACCGGATCCCACATCCACCAACCGCCCCAGCCCAGTTCATAATAGGCCCAGATACTACCCATAGTGATACCAACGGTCAGGAAAGCCCACGCCAACAACACCCAAGGTCTCAGCCACCGCGCCCAGACCGCATCAACCCGGCCTTCTATCAGTGCGGCAACGGAAAACGAGAATGCCATAGAAAATCCAACATAACCCAAATACAAGAATGGGGGATGGAATGCGAGGCCAGGATCTTGCAAAAGTGGGTTGAGCCCCTGCCCGTTGACGGGTACGGGGTTCAGCCGCAAAAATGGGTTGGACGTGAACAGAATAAAGCCCAAAAACCCGACACTAATCATACCTTGGACGGCCAGCGCCCGCGCTTTTAACCCTGCGGGTAAACCTTTGCCAAACACAGGCACCAACGCACCATAAATACCCAAGATAAACACCCAAAGCAACATCGAGCCTTCATGGTTGCCCCAAACACCGCTAATTTTATACAAAAGCGGTTTATCCGTGTGAGAATTCACAGTGACCAGTTTAACCGAAAAGTCCGATTGAACAAAGACTATGGTCAAAGCCACAAACGATATTGCTAGCAATATGCACTGCATTGTCGCCGCCCGGTCACCAAGGGCCATCAACCGTGCATCGCCTTTATATGCCCCCCACATAGGCAAAACAGACTGCACAATGGCAATCAACAGGGCGAGTATTAAAGCTATTTGTCCAATTTCTGCTATCATGGGCAACTACATAGACGGCAAGTTCCCCCGCTACAACGATAATCGGCGGTAGGTGGTCATTATATCGCAGATATTGACCTGAGCGCCCAACAAGTTAATGCCAGTAAAAATCTAAATGGCAATCACGCCCCAATCCCTACTCTTCCAAAACCTCTACAACAAAATTGTTATTCGTAAACACGCATATGTCTGCGGCTATGTCCATGGCTTTGCGAGCGAGTTTTTCTGCGTCTTCTTCGTAATCGTCTAGGGCGCGGGCGGCGGACAAGGCATAGTTGCCGCCGCTACCGATGGCGGTGATACCCCCGTCAGGTTCAACCACGTCGCCATTGCCAGTAAGGACGAAGGTTTCTTTTTTATCAGCCACAATCATCATAGCTTGTAGCTGTCGCAGAACCTTG
>JALSHM010000466.1 GCA_026982235.1 Robiginitomaculum sp.
CATAATTTCCTCTAATAATTCTGTTCTTCGCTTTATTCGGCAGCGTCTTTATAGGCATCAAGACCAAGCGCCTTTTTCTGTGCGGCGTGTTCTTCGGCGACATAGTCATTTATGGCATCACGTGCGCGCGCCCAGTCTTTGGTTTTGGGGTGAAACACGGTTGCCCAACCCATTTTCATCAGCTGGATAACTGGCAAGCCTTTGATCATGTTTTTGACCATTTGCACAATCCAATCTTGCATGAGCGGTTGTCCTGTTTCCTTCAAAAAGTCTTTCAAAACTTCTCCATCTTCAATTTTACCATATTTAATAACCTGATCAGAGAACACTTCATCAAAAATGGTGGAATTTGACGGTTTAGTATGGCCTTTAAGCTCCAACCAGTGCGCCGTTGCTTTCATAACGCCCTCTGGCACCACATCGCGCGGGCAAATTGTTGTGCATTTATTGCATGATACACATTGCCAAATAATGTCTTTGTCGCGCAGAAGCTCTTCTTCCATACCCATACGAATAAGATAAATCCAATAGCGTGGGTTAAAATCTGGATTCTCTGCATTGACCGTGCAGGAATTGGTACACGAGCCACACTGCCAACAACGGTGGATAAGCTCACCGCCTGGCAGGGCGCTAATCTCATCTTCCAGTGCCTCATTATAATCAGACACGACGCGAGAGCGGATAAAGGTCGACCAATCACCAGATACGTCCACCCCGTCAACAACCAAGTTATCGTGGGTGATTAAGTTTTCCGGTCTAATCAGGCTTTTTTCGTGAATAGCCATGTGTGTTTACTCCAGTCTTTAGGTGTGTTCGGTCAGACGCAAAACGTCCGCGATTGAATTTTTCTTCTTGGCGCGCCCGTCAATGATAGACGGTGCTATATCGAGATTGGTTTTTGCTGCCACGCCGTCGAGACCAAGCAGTCGACGGGTAAAAACGATGGGTTCTTCTTTAGATGAGAAATCCGCCTTGAGATATAAGCCACCCTGCGCCGCAATATAATTGGCATAGCTTTGGGCGCACAGCAAATCCACATAATATAGCACGTCGGAATATATGCCGTTATCGGTTAAATAGCCTGATAATTCTTCGCGTAATTTCAAGAAAACTTCATAAGAATCATCAACATGCAAGGTTTCTGAATCCACATCACCATACCATATTTCGCGGATAACCCCTGAATTGGTTTTACGGTCCCAGACCCATCTATGCATGAGCGGGTGTAATTCCGGGTCGGTATTATGCAAAATCTCTGTGGCTAAATCACGAACCCAGCGGTGTCTTTTGTCTTGGGGAAACTTTGCTTGAAACGCCCTTATGCGCGCATCAATATCACCTGCACCAAACAGACCTTTGATGGCGGCAATCAAAGCCGAGTATTTTTCGCCCTCTAAATTGTCCCCGATGCGCCGCCGCACTGTCGGCATGAACATGCAAAGCTTGGCGAAATTCTCCGCTGAAAGCCCTGCACCCGCATCTTTAAACGCGTCTTGGAACAGGGAGACCTTGAATTTTAGTGCTTCCACATACCGCTCTACCCCACCATCAGCTTCGCAGGCGGCCAATAAATTATGCAGTGTAGATGCCAGTGTTGGCCCGTCAATCTCAAGCGCAACAGCAGGCGGTACAGCTTGGGCGACCGCCTCGTCCTTTGCTTTAAATCTTGAGAAAAACGACGCCATAAGACTTTCTCTTCTACTCCGCTGCGACTTTAGCCGTCATAGATGCCAAGGCCGACATAGCCGCCGCTGAGCCTTGGGCGATACTATCATCAATGGTTTCAGGCCCCGTAGCCGCACCCGCAACAAATACGCCTTCGCGTGAAGTGGCACCGGCTGTGCCGTACATATTTTGCTGATCCAAGAAACCCCAATGATGCAAATCCACACCAAAAATGCTAGAAATGAGCATATTATCCACATTCGGGTCCATGCCAACGGCATGCACAACCATGTCGAACGGGATAGTGATAGGGCGTTTGACCAATGTGTCTTCGCCTTTAACAATGACCTTGTCGCCATCAGATGTGACTTCGGCAATACGGGCTTTAATATATTTAACCTTAAATTCTTCTTGGGATTTCCAGTACATTTCTTCGTACAAACCGAATGTGCGGATATCCATATAATAGATATATACGTGGCAATCTGGTAATTCTTCGCGAATTTCCATACCCATTTTCGCGGAGACTGAACAACAGATTTTAGAACACCATTCCCGGCCAATTTGGCGGTCACGCGAACCAACGCACAGTAGAATAGCCACACGTTTTGGCTTCTCGCCGTTGGACGGACGACGTACACCCTGCCCGCTGGAAATCATTTGCTCGACCTGGGTTGTGGTCACCACATCAGGGAAAGAGCCAAAGCCCCATTCCGGTTTGTTGATGCTATCAAAATGGGTAAAACCCGTACACAATATCGTCGAACCAGCCGCGATTTTTTTCCCGTCCGAAAGCTCAGCCTTAAAATTGCCCGGCTTGCCGGAAAATTCTTTGACGCTCACACCCATGTGGACTGTAATCAGCTTATTGTTCACAACCCTATCCACCATTGAGCCAATAGCATCTTTGGCCCACTCGCCGCTTGGGACAAGTTTGGAATAGCCGCTTAGAATAGGTGCACCGCCCAGTGTATCTTCTTTTTCCACCAGCACAACTTTTTGGCCAACAGAAGCCAGTGAATGTGCTGCGGATAGGCCTGCCGGCCCACCGCCGACGACTAAAATTGGTTTGCTCATTTTATCATTCCCAGTTTTTTACGTTCTTCTACATTGATATATCCCGGACCGCCCGTAATACGGCGGCGCGGATCGTATAAATTCTCCGGATTTCCAGCCTCAACTTGTTTGAGATAAGCCTCGAAATTCTTTTTGCCAGCTTCCCAGTCAATACCCATTTTCTCAAACAGATTTTCAAACGGCGAAGCATGCCAGTGGGATTGTACGATTTTAAACGGATCAGCCCCACAAGCCAGGGCGGCAAATTGAATATCGGCAATAACTGGCAATTCGTAGTTTTTACCCTCATTGGCTTCATCGGCCTTGGCAATCCACTGATTTTTGTCCATTGTGGTGATACAGCCCGTGTCATGACCAATCATAACATCGGATTTGGCCTCGTTAATGGCCACTTTAATTTTGCGGTCAATGGCAAATGAGCGGGTAAATTCACGCTCGGAAATAATATGCCTAAAGCCAAAACCACAACAATCATACCAAGTTGAATAATCAATAACTTGGGCACCCAAAGACTGTATAATACCTGTGGAAACTGCGACCCGGTTCCCATCCAGAACATCATCATCATAGATAACGTCTTGTGGTATCATTTTATAAACATGACAGGCCGGATGAATGGTGGCGCGTACATTCGAAACATCAATGGTTTGACGGTTGGCAATATCGCCGCGCATCACATGCACCCATTCGGAATAATGCACAACTTCTTCGGGGATCAGCAATTTGCCGTCAACAAGACGGTCTAATTTGCCGAGGATTTTCTTCACTTTATCGCGCAATTCTGCGGACAAAAGCAAATATTCGCGTACTTCCTTATAATTCCCAAACGACGTCCCGCAATGCACGAGCGGATAATAATACCCCTCTGGCAGACCTTCAGCCTTAGCGGAGACATAGGCTTGGTGGAAATTGCGCAAGAATACAGCAGCCAAGCTTTCGATATTGCCAATACCCGAACCATGATAATTCCAGGCCGTGCAAGAGGTCTGATCGGTCTCGTCGAGATATTCCAGCTCCATTTCATTCATCATCCAAAGCAAGGACGTTGGATAACCTGGAATATTTCCGCACTGGCCACAAGATTTATGATGCCAAAGTCGGTTTGTGGGGATTTTCTTATCCCAGCCATAAAGGGTTTTGGCTATGCGCGGTTCGTTATGCTCACCAACGCGGTGGACTTTAATCTCACCCTCTTTTTCAAGCTGCCACATAACTTCGCGTATATCATGCACCCGGTCTTTATTGGTCAGCATAGCACGCTTGTCGATTTTAGCCTCAACCCAGCTCGTCGCCGTCATTGCATCGGCGGCGCTTAGATTACTGTCGCGCCATTCCGAGCCATGCCCGGTGAAGCGTTCTCCATTATTTCCGTTTTTACCTGCCATAACTTAATCCTCTTTATATTGACCGCCATCCCGAATCGAAAAACTGCCCCCATATCCGCCTGCACGGACATATGCTTTTCTTGGAATTACTCATCCATTTCATCTAGGTAATCATCCCAATCGTCACGTTTTTCGTCCATGAGATCGACGATTACGTCGAACAAATTCTCATCCACTGTTTCCAACTGATCCAAAACGCCCGTTTCTTCCCAGATTGTATAAAGCTCCACCGATGTCTTAAGATTGGTTTCCCAAGCGGTTTTAATGGTGTTTAATGTCGGCACAGGAATGGCTGCCCGCAACACCTTAAGCGGCGCATCGACCTTGCATATATTAGGTCCCCAATCCGGGAAGGCATCATTGGAAATCATATCAGGCGATAATTGATTGCCTGTGGAAATAAGCTTGAGCATCACCCGTGAAAATGGCCGAAGAACTGACTTCGCCGATTCCATACCATGTTTAATCGCCGCTTCACGCATAAGCATAACCAAACCACCGGGCGAATTACCAAATGGGCATCGCGCCGCACAGGTATAGCACTGTGCACATGACCAGATTTTCTCCTGCATGGCATCGTGAATGCCTTCGAGGTTTTCCGTCCACAAAAGCTGCACAATTTCGCGCGGGCTAAAATCGTAATAATGCGCCGCCGGGCATGTGGCTGTACAAATACCGCAATTCAGACATCCATTCAGCTCATGGTCAAACCTGATATCCGACTGAATATCTTGGAAAATTTCCTCCATAAACTCGCGAGAAACCTCCTGAGTACCTTCAAGCGGGTCTCCTATATGCTCTTGAACGCGGGTTGTATCGGCATGATGTCCCATGGACGTCTCCTTTTGTTGGTTCTTGGTTGGCGACCAAAAGAATTAAACTAGTAAGTCATGACCTTTGTATCTTCTTCTTCCATAATCTCTTCGATGAGATAAGCACCACCAACAATGCCTGAACATTCAGGGATGAGGTCTTCCTTGGTCATATCGAACAAGTCGAGATTTGGCGAGCAACACAGAAATTTAACCCCAGCTTCGTGGGCGTCTTGAATAAAAGAGTACACACTTTTAGAAGACCCCTCTTTAACAAACAATTTCTCGGCAAAGCCTTGTTTCATCAAAATGCCGGATGTGGCCGTACAAATTACCTCAACTTCATAATCCATAGCCGCCGCAACAGTTGCCTGAAAAAACGGCGCTCCTAATTCTTCAGTATTTTTCGGATCAGTATTCGCCATAACAATGATAAGCTTCTCGGCCATGATAATTTCCCTTCGGTTGAAACGGCGCAGTGGCGACCGCTGTTCAGTGATTCCCCGCACACATTTACTGTATGCATTCATTTCCAAACACTATATTAGCAAACACTAATAAACGCAACACTTTTGTTGTCTAAGTATAGACAAGCGCGGCAAGCCACAGAAGCAAGTTAGCGCAGCCAAATTTTATTGGCCGGGTAGCGTGTAAGCAACGGATACATCTGGGCCGAGCGGAACACCTGAAATCACCCAAACCACCATCAAGACGATACCCGAAATTAACATCCAGACCGAATATGGAATCATCAGCGCAGTCAAACTACCCAGACCAAAATCCTTCTGCCAGCGCTTGGCAAATATCAGGATAAGCGGGAAATACACCATAAGCGGCGTGATGATATTGGTAGCGCTGTCCCCGACCCTATAAGCCGCCGTAGACGCTTCCGGACTAAAGCCGAGCAACATCAACATCGGCACCAATATCGGCGCCAGCAAAGCCCACTTCGCACTGGCCGAGCCGATAAACAAATTGAGCAAGGCTGAAAAGATAATAATCATACCAATAACAATCGGCAATGGCAGGCCAGTAGACTGGATAGCATCAGCCCCGTGTACCGCCGAGATTAGCCCAAGATTTGACCAACCAAACATGGCAACAAAATGCGCCGCCGCAAAGGACAAGACCAGATAATAACCCATATCTTTCATAGCCCCGGTCATCATATCAACCAGATCTTGCTTATTTTTAATCGTCCCAGCAGCCTTGCCGTAAATCCAGCCGCAGGCTAAAAACAACACCATAAAGCCGCCAACTAGCGAGGTATAAAACGGGGTCAAAGTTTTTTGTACGGAACACGTCCCAGCCTCTATCGTGCCGGGTGCGCAAGCCTCTTCATTTATCAAGGCAGTGCCAGGACCGAAAGTCATAAGCAACCACAAACCAACAACACCCAAGGCCGCAAGTCCGGCCAATTTTAAGCCCTTTTTCTCACCGGCAGAAAGCGCGTCGTCTTTGCCTTCAAACTGCGCGGCTAACTCGCCGTCGCTTTTTTCACCGCCGGGAGACCATTTACCTAGACGCGGCTCGATAATCTTGTCGGTAACAAACCAGATAAGTGGCAAATATAACAAGGTCATAGCAGCAATAAAATACCAATTGCCCGCAATATTCATAACCCAGCTTGGGTCTAGCCCACTAATATCCACGGCCTCTTCGGTAATCCCGAACAAAAGCGCATCCAACTGTCCGGGTAATAGATTAGCAGAAAACCCGCCAGACACACCTGCAAAAGCCGCCGCAATCCCTGCTAATGGATGGCGTCCGGCTGCGGCAAATAATATGCCCGCTAGCGGGATTAAAACAACGTAACCAGCGTCCGCCGCATGATTGCCGAGCATAGCGACCAGAGCAACAACGGGCGTGAGCAAAAATACGGGGGTCGAACGCACGGCGGCGCGCATACCAGCGGCAAAAAAGCCTGAGCGCTCAGCCACACCCGCACCCAACATCACCACAAGCACATAGCCAAGCGGATGGAAATGGGTAAAAGTCTTGGGCATTTGCACCCATAGTTTTTGGATATTATCCGCCGAGAATAAGCTCATAGATTTTATAATGAGCGGAGTACCGTCTGCATTTTTCTGAACCGGATGTTCCGCAGATACGCCAAAAAATGACATCAATACCGAGACAACCATCAAAATACCAATGAGATAGAAGAAGATAAACACGGGGTCAGGCAAGCGATTGCCTGTACGTTCAATCCAGCCCAATATCCCCTTTTGCGTGGTTTCAGTTATGACTTTAGACATTATTACGTTCCCCTTGCTATTAACTATTCACGCAACATGCCGCCCTAGTATTACTCTGTCAATCCATATCGGACTTATCTAAGGGTCTATCCTGGATTTAGGCAATCCCTGTAAATGTGTCGCCCTTCTTCTCGCCTTTTTGCATCAGACCTGTAATTTGAATAATACCAGTCATCATAGGGACGAGTGCATCTTCGATTTCGACCTTTCTGCGCCCCATCTCTGCGAGCATGGCGCCTGCATTGTCCGGTGATTCTTCAAACTCCATCACCAAGTCTTCGGCCATGCCGCGTTTGAAACCGGGATGCCCGGTGAAACCCAAAACATTACCCCCGATTTGAAAGGCGGCGGGACGCCCCTGCGCGTCCTCTGCCAATATTTTCGCATAGTCTGGCGGCACGGGGTAATCACGCATATAGATAGGATTCGGATATTCTTCGGGCATAAATCCGTTCAGGGCATTGTCATCAACCCGCCGGGCATTACCACATGTGAACACAAGAGGC
>JALSHM010000467.1 GCA_026982235.1 Robiginitomaculum sp.
TTTCGGCCTTTGGCGGTATTGTGGCTCTGAACGGTAAGCTCGACGTGAAAACCGCCAAAGCCATCACCAAAGTATTCACCGAAGTTGTCATCGCACCGGACGCGGACGCGGATGCGCTGGCGATACTAGCCAAAAAGAAAAATGTGCGCGTCTTGATTACGGGTGGTCTGCCAGACCCGCGCGCGCCTGCATTCACTATGCGCAATGTGGCGGGCGGATTTCTCTTGCAAGACCGCGACAATGGTCGTGTGGGCAAATCTGATTTAAAAGTCGTCACCAAACGCCAACCAACAGATGCTGAAATGTCTGATATGCTATTTGCCTGGCGGGTAGCGAAACATGTCAAATCCAATGCCATTATATATGTTAAAGACGGTGCGACTGCTGGCATAGGCGCCGGCCAAATGAGCCGCATTGACAGTGCGCGTATCGCCGCGCGCAAGGCCAAAGACGCGCAAAAAGCCGCAGGATGGATTGACCCTCGCACCAAGGGTTGCGTCTGCGCATCGGACGCATTTTTCCCGTTCGCAGACGGTCTCCTCCACGCCGCCAAAGCAGGCGCCACAGCCGTAATTCAACCCGGCGGTTCAATCCGCGACGATGAGGTTATCGCCGCCGCAGATGAAGCGGGCTTGGCCATGGTGTTTACAGGCATGCGGCATTTTCGGCATTGAACGACCACTAGATGGTTCCGGATATTTTACCGGGGCGTTAGGGTTTGTGAATAATTGCCACAGTCCTTAAAATTAGCAATTTATTGTTTCTTTTCGTGTAGCTTCTTAACAAGCTGTTTGTTTTATTGTTTTGATTATATGGCCTGCAGATTTTAGGCGGGTTATTCTGTTCACAATACTGCTGAAGTTGACTGAAGTTAGGTGTGGAGACAATGGTAAGAAATTACAGACTAGATAACATTAAAATTCTCATGGTGTTTTTTGTTGTCTTTGGGCATCTAATCGAGCCTTTGATTCTTCAAAATCAAATTATAAAAACAATATGGGTGTGGATATATACATTTCATATGCCTGTTTTTGTCATGGTAGCAGGAATGCTTAGCAAAGCTGAATACGGGCACGACTTTTTACTAAAACAGACAAAAACAATATTTGTGCCGTTTGTAATATTTACGATTGGTTATGAAGTTTTTCATTTATTATTAAACGGTACAATAAGTAATTATGGCATAAATTTCCAACCATATTGGATTTTGTGGTTTTTGTTTAGCCTGTTCGTTTGGCGACTGACATTGCCTCTGGTCTTAAAATTTCGGCATCCAATTGTTATTGCAATATTCATATCCCTTCTCGCGGGATATATAGATCCAATAGGCAGAACTATGGGGATTTCAAGAACTTTGTATTTTTTCCCGTTTTTTATTTTTGGGCACATTATATTGCCGAAATTCCTTGTTTTTATCGAAAATATAACTTTACCCAAATATTTGTTCAGATGCTTGTTATGGTGTGGGCTGGCCATAAGTATGGTGGCGGTGCTGAATTTACAAAGTTTTTCCCATAAATGGGTGTTGGGAAGCCATGCTTATATATTTGTCGGAAGCGATGTTTGGTACGTGGGTGTGTATCGTTTAGGTTTGTATGGATTGTCTTTTTTTGTATCTCTAATCGTCATAGGGTTAATCCCCTACAGAAAACTCCGCCTTACCTCCAAGGGAAAAAATTCGTTATATATTTATCTATGGCATGGTTTCGTCGTTAAGGCGCTTATTGCTGTTGGGTTGATGAATGTGATTGGGGCATTGCCTACTTATGTATCTTTGTTGGTGTTATTTCTGATGTCTATAGGTTTGACGTTCATTTTATCATTAAATTTTCTAGGCGCTCTAACAGAGCAATATTTATTTAATCCGATAAGGAATAATTTGCCAAAAGGCATTGTCAGAGAAACTTTGTGAAAATACCAGTTCACAGTTGATTGCTGGCTATAAAGTGGATGTTGTTTTAACATTTGACAGCGCCAATTCTCCCCCTTATAAGCCGCGCAATCCTATGCGCAATGAACTTGCGCTCTGACTTATGCGACCCCATGCTTTCCCTTTTGCGGGTATGGACGATATAAGCAGGGTCCTCCGGTCGACATTATCTGTCCACCGGGGTCATTTTTGTATGGGAAAACGGAGTAATACATGTTTGAAGCTTTAAGCGACCGTCTCGGCGGTGTATTCGATTCATTAACCGGACGCGGCGCCCTTTCTGAGAAGGATGTCAGTTCCGCCATGCGCGAAATTCGCATTGCCTTGCTCGAGGCCGATGTGGCCTTGCCTGTTGTCAAAGATTTTATTGCGCGAATGAAGCAAGAAGCGGTTGGCGAGAAGGTTATTCGCGCCGTTAAGCCCGGCGAGCAAATCATCAAAATTGTCCATGACGGTCTGGTGGACATGCTCGGTGGTAGGGCGGCAGAAGGTGAAGAAGCTCCTGCGTCTTCACATCTGAATTTAAAAACAAAACCGCCAGCCTTTATTCTAATGGCAGGCCTGCAAGGTTCCGGTAAGACCACGACATCTGGTAAGCTCGGATTGTTCTTGCGCACCAAGGCCAAGAAAAAGGTATTGCTTGCCTCTTTGGATACGCGCCGCCCGGCGGCTATGGAACAACTTGGTATTTTAGCGAAGCAAGCAGGCGTTGGCTTTTTGCCAATCGTCAAAGGTGAGGATGTAATCCAGATCACCAAGCGGGCGCTGAGCGAGGGCAAGCTCGGCGGATATGATGTTGTGTTCCTCGATACGGCTGGCCGAACCACGCTCGACGACGAATTGATGGACGAAGTGGCCAGTGTTGCAGAACTGACGAAACCCGTTGAAACCCTCCTCATCGCCGATGCGCTCACCGGGCAAGATGCGGTGGAGACAGCGCGACGCTTTAATGAACGCTTGCCGCTTACGGGTCTCATCCTAACACGAATTGACGGCGATGGTCGCGGTGGTGCGGCACTGTCAATGCGGGCAGTTACAGGCTTGCCGATTAAATTTCTAGGTACGGGCGAAAAGCTCGACGGATTGGAAGTCTTTGATGCCGAACGCATTGCCGGGCGTATTCTCGGGCAAGGCGATATTGTTGCTTTGGTGGAAAAAGCTGCAGATATAATTGACGAAAAAGAGGCTGCTAAGCTCCAGAAGAAAATGGAGAAGGGTAAGTTTGATTTGGATGACCTTGCCAAACAGCTTGGCCAGATTAACAAAATGGGCGGCATGGGCGGCTTGATGAAATTGATGCCGGGCATGGGTAAAATGCGCAAGGCCGTCGACCAAATGGGTGGGGTGGATAATAAGCTTTTAGCGCGCCAGCAAGCAATCATTTTTTCCATGACCCCCTATGAACGCGCCCACCCTAAATTGATCAAAGCATCGCGCAAGAAACGCATTGCCGCTGGTTCCGGCATGACGGTTGCGGATGTGAACAAGCTTCTGAAAATGCACCGGGGCATGTCCGATATGATGAAGAAAATGGGTAAAGGCGGCATGCGCGGTATGATGAACGCTATGGGCGGCGGCGGCATGTCGGGAATGCCAAAAGGGGACATGGGCGGCGGCATGCCAGATATGGATCCGAAAATGCTCGAAGATATGCAGAAAAAAATGGGCGGCGGAATCCCTAAAGGATTGCCCGGTCTCGGAAAAGCAATGGGCGGCAAAGGTCTGCCCGGCTTAGGTGGTGGCTTACCCGGTCTGGGTGGCCCGAAGAAGAAATAAGTAGAATAGACATTAACTGATAAACAAACCAAAGGAAAATATCATGGCACTTAAAATCAGACTGGCCCGTCACGGGTCTAAAAAACGTCCCTATTACCGCGTTGTTGTGGCCGATGCCCGCGCGCCGCGTGATGGCCGTTACATTGAGCGAATTGGCTCATATAATCCACTTCTCGCGAAAACCGATGAAAATCGTGTCATTATTGATGCGGACAAAGCCAAAGCTTGGCTGGCCAAAGGTGCCCGTCCTACAGAACGTGTCGCCCGTTTCCTCGGTGCTGCTGGTCTGTGGGAATGGAAGCCTGGTAATAATCCGATTAAGGGTAAGCCTGGCGCTAAAGCTCTAGAATTGATTGAAGCCCGCAAAGAAAAAGAAGAAGCTCGCAAACAGGCCGAAATTGAAGCCAAGGAAGCTGCGAAAGAAGCTGAAGCTGCGGCTAAAGCTGCTGTTGCGGAAGCTGAAAAGGCCGCTGCCGCAGAAGCTAAAGAAGATGCACCTGAAGCGTCTGCTGCGGAAGAGAAATCAGAAAGCTAAAACGGCTATAGATTTAAAAATTATTTGAATTATTGACGGGTAGGAGAAATCCTGCCCGTTTTTATGTGCGGCGTTCAAAATCGCGCGGTAATAATAATTCGACCAAGCGCCAACTTTCTCGCTCTAGCCAATCCGTCTTCGTGCGCGTGCGCCTGAAAATGGCACAAGCTCCCGTTGGCATACGGCGGGATAGACCTGAAAAATGAAACAACAAGTCTTCCCAGCCCGGATTATGCCCGAGCAACATCAATATGCCGTCCGGTTCACCTTGCTCGGCACACACATACAAGACTTGATTGGCCGAAGCATGATAGAAACTAGAATGCCATCTCGGTTCGATATTGGTATCTGCAAAAGTTCGGGCGAAAGTCTCGCGGGTTCGGGCGCTATCAGATGACCAAACAATATCTGGCACTAAGCCTTTGGCGCGTAGAACCCCGCCAATATCTCGGGCTGCGCGCCGCCCCCTATCATTGAGAGGCCTTTCATGATCCGTTAGTCCTTCATGGTGCCAAGAGGATTTTGCGTGCCGCATCAAAAGTAAGTGTTGGGTTGTCATGGAGGTATGATAGCGGATACAAAGGGAAGACAAAAGATAAAACTATGCATTTTCAACCAACAATAACTGCCGTGCTGGGTGGTACGAATACAGGCAAGACCCATTATGCGGTTGAGCGTATGTTGGCGCGCGCGAGTGGGGTTGTCGGTCTGCCTTTGCGTTTATTGGCGCGGGAAGTTTACGGGCGTGCTGTTCGTGAAAAAGGGGAGGCCGCTTGTGCATTGATTACGGGCGAGGAGAAAATTTACCCACCCCATGCACGTTATCTGATTTGCACCGCCGAGGCCATGCCCATGCATGATATTCGTGCCGGAAAATTTGCTAGCGTTGTTATCGACGAGGTTCAAATGTTTGCTCATAAAGAACGCGGACATGTCTTTACGGATAGAATGCTTCATGCGCGTGGCACCGAAGAAACACTGTTATTAGGCGCAAATACGGCGCGACCTTTAATAGAAGCTTTGGTGCCTGACGCCCGCTTTATGACCCGCGAACGGTTTTCAGTGTTATCATATGCTGGGCATACCAAATTATCTCGCTTGCCGAAACGTACAGTGGTCGTCGCTTTTTCGGCAGGTGAAGTTTACGCATTGGCCGAATTGATGCGCCGTAATTATGGTGGTGCAGCTTTGGTCATGGGCTCGCTCAGCCCGCGCACCCGAAATGCGCAAGCACAACTGTACCAATCTGGCGAAGTTGATTATATGGTGGCGACAGACGCTATTGGTATGGGGCTGAATTTGGATGCGGATCATGTGGCCTTTGCGTCTTTGCGTAAATTTGATGGGGAAAGACGGCGCTTTTTGACGGCGGCGGAAACCGCACAAATTGCAGGGCGTGCAGGTCGGTTTCGTAATAATGGTAGTTTCGGGACAACGGGCGCGTGCTTACCCATGGATGATGATTTGATTGCACGTATTGAAAACAATGCCTTCATGCCGGAAAAATATGCAGAATGGCGTTCTACTTCACTTGATTTTAGCTCGGTTGATAGTTTGAAAAATAGTTTGGCCGTTGCGCCCAAATTGAAAGGTCTGCGCCGTATTGCGCCTGCTATAGACGAGGCCGTTTTATCGCGCCTGTGTGACACCCATGATATAGAAAGCAATATTCACTGCTCTCATGATGTAAGACGTCTTTGGGAGATTTGTCAGATTCCGGATTTTCCTGATTTAGGCTTAGAGGCTCATGCGCGATTGTTGGACGATGTGCATACGCATCTGTGCAAAAATGCGGGTAAATTGCCGGATGCATATATGCAGCGTAATATTTTGCGGCTGGACGAAACGGGCGGTTCCGCTGAAATGTTGTCATCACGGCTAGCTAATATTCGCACTTGGACGTATATAGCCCACAGGGAAAACTGGGTCTTGGGCGAAAAAGACTGGGTAAAACGGGCACAAACAGTTGAACATAGGCTATCAGATGCGCTACACAGGAAACTGGTCGATAGGTTTGTCGATAAGCGTACTAGCGTATTGTTAAAAGGTATAGGGGAAGAATTGGAAATGGATGTTACTGTCACACCAGAAGGGCAGGTGATTACCGAAGGACAAACGCTTGGCGAGCTGCACGGGTTATTATTCACGCCCGCAAAAACGGCGAGCGCGTTGGAGGCCAAGGCCATTAGTCAAGCGGCGCAAAAAGCCTTGACGCCTGAAATAGATCGGCGCTTGACCGCAATCGCTGGTGCTGGGCAGGGGGCAATTAAGCTTTCTGACCAAGGGGAATTTATGTGGAACGAAGCACCTATTGGTAAATTGGGTGTTGGCGAGGTCATGTTAAAGCCAAGCGTGGAATTGTTGTGTGGAGACCCAGGCACTAATATTATGGGTTCTAAGATATTACGCGATCTTGCGCTTGCTCGCCTTCAAGATTTTATCCGGCTGGAAATTTCCCAAAAACTCGGCAGTATATTTGCCTTACGTGAGTTCGCAGAAAGCCCAACGTCCTATAAAGATGCCCGTGCTTTAGCGCATATAATGTTTGAAAACAATGGCATGCTCGATCTGCGCAAACACTATAAGTTGATTAAGAACACAGAATATACAGCACGTAGTCATGTTGTCGGATTGGGCGCAGCATTTGGGTTTTATTATGCTTATATGAAGGAGTTGATTAAGCCAGCCTCAGCCCGCTTGCTAAGCATATTGTTTATTTATGCCTGGGCAAAGAAGCATAAGCCCGCCTTACCCGCCGAGCCATTTTTCCCGTCTAATGGCATGACTTCTATTCCGGCGGACAAAGAGTATCCTGAGATGACACTGAATATGGCTGGCTATACGCGCCGTGGTTCACGTATTATTCGTTTCGACATTATGAACCGTTTAGGGAAAATGTTATTCCAAGCGCGCAAGGAGCGCGCGGATGGTCGCTTTGTTATTAAAAATGAAATGTTATCTTTATTGGGGTGCTCGTTCGAAGACTTTGAGAAAGTCCTTGTGGCGCTTAATTATCGTAAAACTACGCAAAAATTTACTGATACTGAAGCTGCGGCTCATAAGGAATATGTACTCGCATATTTCGCCCGTAGAGATGCAATCCAAAAAGCCAAAGAGCTTGGCACCCTCAACCTTGATGATTTCCCGCCCCTCATTCCCCCCAAACCCCAGCCGACGACCGACAAAAATCATCCTGATTATAAGCCGAAACGATACCGCGAAAAGATGATTATTTTAAGTGACCGTGTGCCCGTCCCCCAAGAGGACGAAAATGGAAATCCAATATTCCTAACCCATCTTGAGCTTTGGGCATTTGGAAAAGCCGTTAGGCCGCCATCTCGCTATCGGCCTTCCAAACATGGAAGTAATGACCCTGATAAAAGTGGAAATAATATAGG
>JALSHM010000468.1 GCA_026982235.1 Robiginitomaculum sp.
TATCGTGCCTTGGTTCTCAACAATAATGCTTTCATCGGCCATGGCGGGCACATAGGCACCACCTGCTGTGCATGAACCCATGACAACGGCGATTTGCGCAATACCTTGGGCGGACAAAGTCGCTTGGTTATAAAAAATCCGGCCAAAATGTTCTTTGTCGGGGAAGACTTGGTCTTGGCGCGGTAGATTGGCCCCGCCGCTATCCACGAGATAGATACACGGCAAATGGTTTTCGCGGGCGATCTCTTGGGCGCGGAGATGTTTTTTGACGGTCAGGGGGTAATAGCTGCCGCCTTTAACCGTGGCGTCATTACAGACGATTATGCACTCGCGCCCCGATACGCGGCCTATGCCCGCAATCATCCCCGCCGCAGGCACATTGTCGTCATAAACCTCGTAGGCTGCAAATTGTCCGATCTCCAAAAACGGTGTGCCGGGGTCGAGCAGGCGCTCCACCCGCTCGCGGGGTAAAAGCTTGCCCTTGGACAAATGCCGTTTGCGTGCGCGTTCAGATCCACCCTTGGCAATCACACCGACCTTAGCCCGTAAATCATCAACAAGCCGCCCCATAGCCGCAACATTACCGCGAAACTCCGCCGTATCAGGATTTATCTTGGTCGCTAATTTAGGCATATAAACCCCTATAAATACCATTTATCAACCCCACATACATAAATTCGACCCAAAAGTCAAATTTATTATAGGGCTCTTATATATGCGGATTAAGACTATCTCAATAAGTAGTGGGGTATGAAACTTTAACCCAACCCGGCTAAGTTTTTTTCTGCGCGCTCGAAATATGTTGGGCTTTTTTCTATGGCTTTTTTGTAGAGATGTGCGGCTGTTTTTTGTTGGCCTAGGCTTTGGGCAATGACGCCTGCATCATTATAAATTTGCGCGGTGCGTGTTTCCGACAAACCATTCAGCGCCTTACCAGTATTGCCGGACAGAATGAGTGCTAAACGGTAATTATTGTCATAGACGGGCATATCCGGATTGGCCTTGCGGGCTTGTTTAAACTTGGCCAGGGCTTCTTGTTTGCGTCCTTGCATCAGCAATGACATACCCATATTATTGACAACTGCTGCCGTATTGGTACCGTTTGATTTGGCGGCTGACAGGGCTTTGATATAAGCGTCCAGCGCATCTAGCCATTGTTGCTCACCGTCATAGACTTTGCCAAGCGCATTCCACAAACGTGGGTCATTTGGGCTGTCTTGCAAAGCGGCGCGCAAATGTTTTTCGGCAGCGCTTGGTCTATAATCACGTAAATTAAGAAGCAATAAGCCTGCCTGGGCGCGGTGGATTTGTGTGGGGGTATTGTCGCTATTAGCCGCAATTTCAGTATAGAGTTTATGGGCACGGTTTTGATATTTCGCGGCGCGCCAGCTTAGGGATAATGCACTATCCGCAAGCCCTAGCAGTGCCTGTGTGCGGTCTTTATGGTCACGCGCCAAGCGCAAAATTATCATAGAATAAGCGTCATAGCTTGCAACATGGTCGGATGATTTTTGTAAGGCAAAAGCGTGTTTTAACGCTGCGCTCGTATCAAAATTCGAGGCTGGCAAAGTTTCACTCGCCGCAACAACCGGGCGAACTTTCACGTCCAGATTGGACTTTTCTAGCGCAGGCTTGGGGGTGGCGCAGGCTGTGATTATAAGACAACTCATGGTGAGGATGAACGGTTTCATGCGAAAGCTCCGGTTAAGCGGGCGGCGGCGGGTAAGAACATCATCAGCAATATTGTCGGGAAGATAAATAAGATGAGTGGTACCGTCATTTTGGCGGGCAAGGACATGGCTTTTTCTTCGGCGCGCATCATGCGCTTAGTGCGCATTTCTTCAGAGAATGTACGC
Source organism: Robiginitomaculum sp. (assembly GCA_026982235.1). GTDB lineage: Bacteria > Pseudomonadota > Alphaproteobacteria > Caulobacterales > Maricaulaceae > Robiginitomaculum_A. The sequence goes on from JALSHM010000468.1 coordinate 1,857, forward strand.
AGGGCTGTTCCCATGGAACTGCCCATTTCTTCAGATTGTTTGAGCATGATATTCAATGCGCCAGCTTCTTCAAGGCCGAGTCGTTCGGCAAAATGTTTAAAGGCTTCCGGCCTGGTTCGCCCAGCCATCAGCTCAAGGTTAAGCAGATCAAGATTTATCTGGATTACGGGAAAGCGTTTGCCCAACTCTTTGGCAACAACCGATAAAGCCGCGTCTAGGCCAAGCCCGGCTTCGATACAGGCTAGCAGTAAATCCATCATGTCTGGGAAACCATCGCGGGCTTGCATTTTTCGGCTTTTAATGCGCTGGTGCAAGTAAATATCCGGCACAAATAAGCCAGCAAAGATTAAAGCTAAAGCGGATAGCACAAGGGTTTTTGTCGATATGTCTGCGCCATAAAAACCCCAATATAACAGCAGGCCAAGAACCGGAAGCAGGAGCGAAACTACGCGCGTGCCGTAATATATGGGTATAGCTTTGGCAGTGTAATACCCGGCTTGCGACAGTTTAAAACGAATACGCGTAATTTCCTCTGGCCCTGGCAAGGTGAGGTGTTGGCCAAAACGGGCAATCATTTTCGGGGTTGCAGCAGTTGATTTTTTGGGTGTTTGTACGGCGTTTGCCGGGATACCAGCTAGGCGGCGGCTCATCACCCGGTTTTTTTGTAAACTCGCACGCAACACCACGGCAATCCCTGCCATGGTTAAGGCCATAAAGATTGCAGAGACAATAAAGAGCTGCATGGGGGTTAGATTGGACAACATGGCTATATCCGGAAATTTATCATTTTGCGGATGACCATATTGCCAATGAGCATCCAGACGACAGCTGCCATCAGACCTTGCTTAATCATCGGATTGTCCCACACATCACCATAAAATTCTGGTGACAAAAAATTCACTGCAGCAAATAAGAGGATGGGGACAACATTTAAGATAAGCGCTGACATCCGTCCTTCCGAAGATGCGGCCTTTATGCGCAGGCGCATTTTTTGGCGTTCACGCACCATGTGGGCATTATTGGCCAAAAGCTCCGCCAAATTTCCGCCCGTACGTGCTTGTAATCGCACAGTGGCAGCCAACATATCAAAATCACCATGCCCAATGCGGTCCGACAGGCGCTGAACCGCTATGCCCAATTCTGTGCCGTAAGTTATCTCGTCACCAGCCATGCCAAATTCTGTACCGATTGGATCCGGCATTTCGCGTGCTACCAAATCAATAGCCACAGGCACAGGATGCCCGGCGCGTAAAGAACGGACTATTATGTCTAAGGCATCTGGTAATTGTGACACGGCTTTCTTGCGCCGCCGTTTGGCGATGAGCAGTATTACGCCCACGGGCAAGCCAAAGCCCAGGACAAATCCAAGTGCAAAATAAAGGTAATTATGGGTAAAAAAGAATGCTAAAGTTGCGCATACAAAAGCGGATACCGACATGGCGCTATAGACACCATAAGCGCCGATTTCTAAACCAGAATGTGTCATCAATGTGTTGAACCATTTGAGCAGTTTTTCCATTTGCCCCGTCGCGCTCCTTTGGTCTGCACTGCTAAGCCCTCGAGATTTTTTCAGGGCATTTAGGGCTTGTTCAGGGTTTGCGCCTTTCGCCAGTCTTTTCATGCGCATATTGGCAAGCTTGACTTTACGTGCTCCTTGACGGCTGGCACCAATAATCAATTGCATCAATAAGAACGCGCAAGCAAAAATCAAAATATATAAAATGATAAGTCTGGTATCCGTCACTGTTTAGGGTATCCGTTCTGACATGGGACGCTCCGAGCGGCGTCCTACTTCCATCACGCCTGGTTCGAACATGGATTGGTTTAGCTCTATCCCACTGGTGATGATTTCGTGCAAACAGCGCGGGCGAATACCCGTGGCGCGAAATTCACCGATGACGGAATGGTTCGGGCCTGAACCTGTACGGGTATAGTTGAAAATTTCTTGCATCTGAATGATTGGGCCTTCCATGCCAGTGACTTCTGTGACGCTGGTGATTTTACGTTGACCATCTGATAGGCGGCTAGCTTGAACAATCAGGCCAATGGCTGAAGCAATTTGCCCAGCAACACCTTCGGGGCTGATTTTAATATCACCCATACCGACCATTTGTTCTAAGCGTGTTATGGCGTCTCTGGGGGTATTGGCATGTAAGGTAGCCAGCGAACCTTCGTGACCTGTATTCATGGCTTGGAGCATATCAAAAGCTTCTTCGCCGCGCACCTCGCCGAGTATCACCCGGTCAGGGCGCATACGCAGGGCGTTTTTCACCAATTCACGCTGGCGGATTTCGCCTTCGCCTTCAATATTTGGCGGGCGGGTTTCCATGCGCGCCACATGGGGTTGTTGCAACTGTAATTCGGCAGCGTCTTCGATAGTGATTAAGCGTTCTTTATGGGAAATGGCTTGGGACATGGCATTGAGGAGGGTCGTCTTACCAGAACCCGTACCGCCTGAGATAAGGATGGTTACTTTGGCCTTACAAGCCGCCCAGAGAAATTCGGCAACAGGTTCAGGGAGCGCTTTAAATTCAACCAATTTGTCCAGAGTGAACGGATTTTTGGAAAATTTACGGATAGACATCAAAGGCCCGTCCACCGCAATGGGCGCTACCGCAACATTGACCCGGCTTCCGTCTGCTAGTCTGGCGTCTGCCATAGGATGGCTCTCGTCCACACGCCTGCCAACGGCGGCGACAATTTTATTGATGATGCGCAAGAGATGCGCTTCATCCGCAAACCGCACGTCTGTAGGTTCCAATTCGCCGCCGCGCTCAACAAAAACATGTTCATGGGTGTTGACCAAAATATCACTGATACTGGGGTCAGCCAATAAGGGTTCAAGCGGGCCTAACCCGGTCATTTCATTGACGATAGAGCCGGATAGCGCCCGTACTTCGTCCCGATTCAACTTCATGTTTTCAAGCTTGACGATTTCGCTGACGCGGGCTTCGATTTGGCCATGCATCTCGCCTTCGTCCAGCTTGTCCAAAATAGATAAATCCAGATCATCTATCAACATATTATGCAGACGCTGCCGCGTTTGCAGAGCCGCTTCTTTATCATGTTGAGTTTTTGATTTGACCTTGTTGGCTATGGGGCTGGGTATGGGCTCAGGAATTGGCGTGGTGGCTCTGTGCACATTGTCAGGCTTGTCCATAACGCTCGGTACAGGCGACGCGGGTTGACTATGCGGCGTATTTTTGCCCCTTGTTATTATACTTGAAAAACGTCCCATAACCCTTTTATAGCCTAGCGCGGTAAAACTGTGCTTAGCAAGTATAGTAAATATCTGATAAATCTTTTGCCATTCTTCGAATTGCCACTTGTAAGTTGGCCAATAATCGCCATTTTAGAATGGATTTAATCGGAGAGTATCATGTTTATTCAAACCCAAGACACGCCCAATCCGGCAACCTTGAAGTTTCTGCCCGGTCGCGAGGTTATGGCTGAGGGGCTACCGCCTATGGAAGTTGATAAAGGCGAAGCGGCGGAACATTTACCCCTTGCGGGGATTTTGTTTTCCATTCCGAATATTGAGCGTGTGTTTTTTGGGCAAGATTTCATTTCTGTCACGCGCAATAACAAGGTTGATTGGGCACATCTAAAGCCGGCTATTTTAGGCGCAATCATGGATTTTTATGTCGGTGGTGGCGGCATAATTACGGATGACGGTACGCAGGTGGAAGAAGAAGTTTATGAGGGTGAAACCCTCGAAATTGTTACTCAAATCAAAGAATTGATTGATACCCGAGTGCGTCCTGCCGTGGCCCAAGACGGCGGCGATATTTTGTTCAAACGTTTTGATGTGGATAGCGGGACTGTGTTCTTACAAATGAAAGGGGCCTGTGCGGGTTGTCCGTCCTCATCCATGACCCTTAAATCTGGCGTAGAAAACTTACTCAAACATTACGTGCCTGAAGTCACAGCCGTAGAAGAAGCATTTTAGTTGATTTGTCTTGATCTGTCTTGGGCTAGATACGACTGGAGAATGGTGTAGCGTTGCGCTGGTTGACGAAGCAAAAATTCTGGCTATACGTACCCAGAAGATAGGGCGCGGCCACGCAGAAATACTGGCAGACATGGTGCAAGATGTTCTTGCGAAAGCTAATCTAAAGCCCGCACATATAAACAAAATATCTGTTTGCATTGGACCGGGTAGTTTTACCGGGCTTCGGGTTGGCCTGTCTTTCGCCAAGGGTTTTGCCCTGCCGCACACAATCCCAATCGTCGGATTGTCAGCCTTGCACATTTGGGCCGCAAAAGCCGATCCAGACATGAAAAAAACCGTGCTGGCGGTAGCAGATGTTAAGCGCGGTCAGATATTGTCGCAAGTTTTCACGAATGGAAAACCAATAGAAAAGCCAAAATTGTCTGTTGCAAATGAAATGAAAACCACGGCCAAAAATATTGTTGGCGGCGGGGCTAATTTGCTGGGAGCGGATGCCGATAATACATATATATGTCCTGCGATACTTGCTTGGCTCGGCATGGGTGCAATACCGGATACCCATCCGGCAGAACCGCTTTATCACCGCCCCCCAGATGCGAAACTACCGGGCGGAAGATCTTTGTAAAAAAGTTCTCATGGCTATCACTATCCGGCCTTCTATGAAGTTACAACGCGAAAGTTATAAATAGCTTGCCCTTCTTGGTAATCCTATTATTCAGACCTGATGTCCAAAATACAAACCATAAACAAACCAAAACTATCCCTCGTAGAATTTGCGGCAATGATGGCCTATATGATTTCCTTGGTGGCTTTATCTATTGATGCCATGTTGCCAGTGATACATGTGATTGGTTTGGACTTGGGTGTTACGGATTCCAATAAGCCGCAGCTCATAATTGGTATGTTGTTTTTGGGTTTGGCGATTGGCCAAGTGATTTACGGCCCCGTATCCGACAGTGTTGGCCGCAAGCCCGCGATATTTGCCGGGCTAGGTCTATTTATTTTTGGTTGCGTTTTGACCATGCTTGCCACAAATTTTAGCACCATGCTATTCGGCAGATTTTTGCAAGGCCTCGGCGTTGCCGGTCCACGTATTGTCTCCACCGCCGTTGTTCGTGATGTCTATTCTGGGCGGGCTATGGCCAAAGTGACTTCGTTTATTATGTCGTTTTTTATTATCGTTCCAGCCATAGCGCCTTTGCTGGGGCAATGGATTGCTGATATGTGGAATTGGCGCGCCGTATATTTTGTTTTACTGGCCATGGCGGCCATTGTGTCGCTCTGGTACGGCGTGCGGCAAGGCGAAACTTTACACCCGGAATTTCGGCGTATATTTTCATTGCGCTCAATAGGTGCGAGTTTTGTCGAGGCTATAAAAATCCGGGTCACATTCGGCTATTCGTTTGCAGCAGGCATTGTCTATGGCACGTTTCTCGCCTATTTAATGACGTCGCCGCAATTATTTGAAGACGTGTTCGGCATCACTCATAATTTTCCCTATTATTTCGGCGCTTTGGCAATTTGTATAGGTTCTGCTGCCTTCGTTAATGCACGGCTTGTCATGAAGCTAGGTATGCGTAAATTATGTATATGGGCATTATTAGCCAAAGCCATATGGTCAGGCGGGTTTTTCATTATTGCTCTGGCGTTGTATAAAGCCGGAGTGGCGTTGTCTTTACCTGCATTTATGATTTGGGCAGGGTTCTCTTTCTTTTTGCTGGGAATTTTGTTTGGTAATGTCAATGCTATTGCTATGGAGCCTGTCGGCCATATTGCGGGCGTCGGATCAGCGGTTGTCGGCTGTATTTCGGGTTTTGTATCCT
>JALSHM010000469.1 GCA_026982235.1 Robiginitomaculum sp.
AATGTTTTTTGTTTTTTCCAACAAAAAACACTCTGATAATGGCTAGGCCATGCTATAGCTAACCACACAGAGTTGAAACTCACCAAAATGTAGGCGGGATATATAGAGATGCCAAAGCAAACACGCAATAAGAATCTTATGAAAAATGCACGAAAAAGCAACAAAAAAACAGATGGCCGCAGACAAGGCGCAGACTCTGGCTGGAATCCGGCAGATTCACAGCGAAATGCCGCTAAACTTGGCTCTAAACGTCCATTAGGGCGCTCATCAGGAAAGTCTCGGGGCACAAAAAGCCATACTGGTCATATAAATTCCCGTAAAGACATGGCGAATCGCGGAAGTTTCGATGCCAATAGCGCCAAAGAGAGCTGGATTTGGGGGCATCACGCCGTCAAAGCCGCGCTTGAAAACCCACGCCGCACCCATCACAAACTTTTTATTACACCAAAAATGCGAGAACGCCTAGGGGACAGCCTGAAAGGTTACAAAGGTGAGCTTACCAAAGTCCACCCCAGCGAAATTGACGGTCTTCTACCTGACGGCGCCGTGCATCAAGGCGCAGCTCTAAAAAGTGCCCCCCTGCCCGAATATGATTTAGAGACCGTCGCCAACCCAGCGAAGGGCCTTGTCATTGTCCTTGATCAAATCACCGACCCGCACAATGTCGGAGCCATGTTCAGGCTGGCGGCTGCATTTGGCGCCAAGGCCATCATCATGCAGAGCCGCAATGCCCCACCCCTCGCCGGCGCCGTCACCAAAGTCGCCGTCGGCACGGTCGAGACCGTCCCCCATATACTCGTCACCAATATCGCCAACACTTTGTTAGAGCTGCAAAAAATGGGTTGGCGAGTTACGGGCTTGGCCGGGCAAGCCAATATCACCCTAGAACAAGCCTTCCAACGCGCCGAAGCCGAAGTCATAGTCATGGGCGCAGAAGGCTCGGGTCTCAGGAAACGGGTTCGCGATTGCTGCGACCAGTTGGCAAAAATTCCTATGCCCGGTGGTGGCGCTGAGAGCTTAAACGTCTCCACTGCAGCAGGAATTGCACTTTACGAAGCGGTGCGTGAGCAGTGTATTCTTCTCCCGTAAAAAATGGAGGCAGGAATAACCCATTAGGGTTTTGTTTATCTTGTTTTGAAAGAAACGTGCTATAATTATGCACGGGGTTCACGGGTAACATGCTTGGCGATATTTTTTCAAACTTTCTCATCAGCGGGATTTTCATTGTACTGGCTAGTCTTGCCTTATGGTGGCTGAGCCTTCGGATAAAAACCTTCGCCACTGTGGACATATTTTGGGGTGCTGGGATTGTGGTTATCACAGTGCTGTGCTTGCTCGCCAAGTTGCACTTGTCCGGCACGAGCAGAATTTTTTGGCAGATGTGGTCGCCCTATATGCTGCTGCTGGCAGCTCTGCCCGTCTTGCTCGGCCTGCGGGTTAGTCTTTATATGTTGTGGCGCAATTGGGGTGCGGGCGTCGACGAAAATTATTTGGGTATGCAAGCGGGCGTAAAACCTGAAAAATGGCGGTTCTATGTCCTGCGCAATGTGTTTATGGATCAAGCCTTGGCCATGTTGGTGGTGACCTCGCCAATTTGGGTGGCCATGGCCTCGACGTTTTTCATGCAAGCCCCAGAATTTGCGCCCTATAAATTGGCCGACGGTACAATGGTGCGATCCGCTGCAAAAATGGTCTCCGTGCCCATCGGTATGCTGTCTATCATCGGTGCATCTGTTTGGCTGATCGGGTTTTTATTTGAGGCCATTGGAGACTGGCAATTGGCGCGTTTTATGGTGCGGCGCTACAAATTTGGTGCGGACGTAACGGGCAAGGTTATGGACAAAGGCCTGTGGCGGTATTCGCGGCATCCCAATTATTTTGGCAATGCCCTGATGTGGTGGGGCATTTGGCTTATCGCTTGCCAAGCACCACTGGGCTGGGCAACAATCATCTCGCCCCTATTTATGACCTTAGCACTGGTCAAATTAACGGGCGCCGAAGTCTTGGAAAAATCTCTTAGCCAGCGTCCAGAATATGCCGAATATATGAAACGCACATCTATGTTCATACCGTGGTTTCCCAAGCGCCCAAACCGTGTCAACAAAAACCCAGAAAATGCCACCATTGGCAGCCCCGCCTATTATCTCAATCCATAAAAAAACCGCCCTGCGCAAATGCAAAGAGCGGTTTTTACTTAGTGTATTGGTTAAAGATAAAGACTAACCCACAGGATCGTCACCAAAACGGTTAGGGCCATCTGTGCCCTTAATAATCGCTAAATATAGATTGTAGAACGGTATCAACTGAAACCAACCAGATTTATCAGAATCGTGCATTCTACGGGCAGCTAGGGCAATAAGAGGCACGATAATACCGAGCAAGAAAACCAGCCCAAGTATACTAAAAATACTAGCAATCCCTGCTAACATGCTTAGCACTGTAGAAATGATAGCATAAAACAGTATAAACCACCAATACTCTGACCGCGAAGCACGCCCGTTAAAATTTGCATAATTTGAAAAAGCAGACTTTACCGCATCAACAAATCCCATATTTTCCTCCCATGATTGTTTAAGATTGCGACACCATAGACAGAAAATTAAAGATTACAAGTAAAACCACAAAATTGTATAGGTACAAGTATACGGAATGACCATTTAACTGAATGTGTCAAACATATTTTCACCCAGCGGGTCAGAGCCAAATCGGTTGTCGCCATGTGTGCCGTCTATACACATGAAAATCAGGATAATAATACCGCCAATATAGGGTATGAATGCCAACAAATACATCCAACCTGACAGATCTTGGTCATGAAAACGGCGCACGGCTACGGCTATATTAGGAATGAAGTTGGCTAAATAAAACAGAAACATAACTATCACGGCAAAACCGACCACGATTTCTCCCGTTTCACTCTCTGTACCGCCAAACGCTTCCGCAGTAAGACCCATAATCATGAAAATGCTAAAATACACCAATGTTTTAAATAGCTTCGCCCACCAAAACTCTGACCTTGTAGAGCGGGTTTCAAAATCGAAATAGCCACGATAAAATGCGCCGATGGCTTCGCCAAAACCCATGTTAAATCTCCCTCAAAGTTGAGGTAAATAAACTAGAGGGGAAGTCGATACAAGAAGAGATATTGTCTACCGACAAACCGTTTTAGCCTTGCCGAGCGCCGCAGTGATACCCTTTAAACTAAATTCATAGGATATTTGCGTGCCCCGCGCCGACACCGCATCTATGCGCATGGTCGAACCTTTGCGCATAGAGCGTACCAGTTTTTTCTCGTCGTCCCCGCTTTCCACAAAGGCTTCATTTTGGTCGGCATACATGGGAATGCGCGAACTACCTATACGCGCCGTTGGCGGAATTTGGGCTTTCAAATTAAAGCTGGTCAACAGGCTGGGTTGCTCCTTGGCCGCACCGGATTTCCAATTGGCCACCATGAAATAAATATCGCCGTGCTTGACGCTAGACGGCGTTTTGGATTTAGCTTTGGCCAATGCATAGCACACTTTATCGCCGCCTTGAGATTTAGAATGTACCGTCCAATCCGTAAACTGGCCTTCCATCTTGGCGTTGGCATTTGCCGCGAACAGCGATGTAGCGGCTAGAATAAGAATAGATTTAGAAATGCGCATAATATCAACCCGTATAATATGATAAACTCTATCAAAAGCTTTTAGCGTTAAGACCTGGTTAAGAACAGCTGATTTTTCAGTTGCCGCGCGACCGTAATTGTCGCCATTCCTCCAGCGCCGCTAAATCTGGCCCACCAGGTTTTAAAGGGCGTTCGGGATACCCACCCAAGCACAGGGTTCGGTCATACAGGGTTAGCGCCGCAGCAAGACTGACATTGATGCAAAATTTGGTCGGAATTTTGACGATATAGGTGCATAGGTCTTGCATTTCAGGCGACAAAGAGCCGTGCTCTGGCCCCAAAATATAGGCGGCGGCTTGCGGATGGCGAAAACTGGGCATTTCAATAGAACGCGCACACAGCTCCACCCCGACCAATGTACAGCCTTGGGGCAGACGCATATCATCCACACTATCCCACTGATAATGGGGCAGGTGCTTTAAGGTCTTGGACGTGTCGGTTGTGTCGATATTCAGCGCTTTATGGTGGGCGCCCACTGTATAAACAAAACTCGCGCCAAAGGCATGGGCGGTGCGCATAACCGCGCCCAAATTCCCCGCCTTAGATATGCCCTGTACGCCGATGCCGAAATAGCCGCGCATGGTTTATATGGCTTCGCGTTTCAACACCCGGGCGCGGTAAAAAGTATAAGCGGCTATCGCGATACAAATCAGCGATATCATCAGGAAATTATAATGAACCGGTACGGAATAATAACCAAGCCCGGCGACCAGCATTTGCGACAAGGTCGTCGCGGCGTTCAGAAGCAAAGCCCCCGCCGCCAGCAAACGCGCACGGTGCGCCGGATCAGCCCGGCGCTGCGCCAATGCGTTGAGCGGCACAACGAAAAGACTGGCGAAAAACGCGGCTCCGAACAAATCGAACATGAACCGCTTTGAACCCGATGTCGCAAAGAAATCAGCGACATTGCCCAAACTGGCAATATCGTTTTGGCAGGCTTGTTTAGTTATTTCGCCTACAGGTTCGACAAACCCTGCATAGGCCAGATTAGATGTGTTGCCAGCCAGGATAAACAAATCCATGGTCAAAACGGCTATGCCGATGGCGCCGACAGCGCTTATCCCGACGCCCTCCCGTCCCTTTGAGGCCAGCAAACAGGTCATTGCCCCCATAAGCGCACCCAGCGTAAACAGGCCGAGCACGACAATCAGCACAATATTGGAATAGTGCAAAACTTCCTTGATATAGGCAGGCATGAGAATGAGCACCCCAGCGCTAAGCCAGTAATACCAGGCCGTGCCGAGCATCGGCTTTAATACGGGCGGATGTTTCAGGGCAAAAGCAAATGTCCGCCCGATTTCCGGTATCACCCATTTATCGATTTTAATATCCGGGTCGGCGGGCGGGGCGGGCGGCGCCTGGCGAATAGCCAGCCAACCAACCAAAGCCAGCACCACCAATATCAACGCGACCAGATTGGGGCCGCCAGCCTTCATGATGATAAATACGCCGCTAACCTGCCCGACCAATATGGCGACCGAGACAAATCCGTTTATCATGGCATTGCCCGGAATAAGCTCACGGTCGGTCAGCCATTGGGGTAATACCGCATTACGGGTCGGGGAGAAAAACGCCGACTGTGCGCCCATCAATGCCAAAGTTATCAACAAAAACACAGGCAGTTTAAAATAAAACCCGGCTGCTGCCAGCAGCATAATAAAAATTTCTGCCTGCTTGACCCGCAAAAGCACCAAAGCCTTGTCATATTTATCCGCCGTCTGCCCTGCCAAGGCCGAGAACAAAAAGAACGGCGCGGTAAATATAGAGCCAGCCACGGGCACAATCACCTTAGGCGGCATGCCCATAAAATCCATACAGCCCCAGGTCACCAATGTAATCAGCGCCATCTTCAAAAACTGGTCGTTAAACGCCCCGGCAATCTGCGCCACAAACAAAGGCATAAAGCGCCTAGTCGTCAATAATGTCCCGGCTTCGCGTGCGCTCATATTTATTCCCCTATATTGGCGTTTTTACGCCTTAATCTTATCCGCCCGCATGATGGCACCATTTACCAGATCTTTGCGGGAATGCTCAAGCGCACCCGGATTATCGAAATCCAGAAGCTCTAGCGAACGGGTTTCTATGGCGGTCTCTAACCTTTGCATAAATTCGTCCTTCCCCAAGCCCGGTTCTATTGGTGCCAAGAATTCAACTGTGGCGGTTCCGGAGTATTTTGTCCAGACATTTTGATTCCAGCGCTGCCCCAGATTGGTCGCCATAGGCACAACGGCACAGCCGAAATCTTTGTACAGATGATAAATGCCTTTTTTATAACGGCGCTGCTCGCCCGGCGCGGACAAATGCCCTTCGGGATATATCAGTAAGCGTCGGCCTTCAGCACGGACGATTTCCGCTTTGGTTTGCAGTTTATCGCGTACATCAGAACCGCCACAATTATCAATCATCACTGCCCCCGCCTTGCGCAAGATATGCTTGAGCGTCATAAATTTCTCGAGATGATCATCAGCAACGAATGACAAATCAAAAAACTGGGAGAACACCACAAACCCGTCGCCGTAACTTTGGTGTTTGGGGGCAATAATATAGGGGCCTTGGGCGGGCAAATTTTCGTGACCCCTCACCTCCACCTTAATCCCGGCGACAAAACGCATCAGCAAAACCATAGTTTTAGAATACAGCCACAAGCCAAACATAATCGGCTTGCGCCCCGGCAGGAACGACAACAATACGCAAAACAGCGCAAAAAACACCGTCAGGGTATAAAATAAAATATTGAAAATAAATGAGCGCATAACTCTCTCTTTTTTATTTCGCTTGCGGCAGTGCGCAAAAGCACACGCCTATGTGGGCGCCGCGCATGAGCGCCGACGGCCACTTGGCCTCTTCCGCTCATCCCGGCGAAGGCCGGGAGCCTCGCTGTGCGCGGTGCGGGTTAATCACAACAAAACTCCCTTATCCGTTAAATAACTTAATATTATCGGTGACCCAACTATCTATGTCGAAGCACCGCCCAAACGGCTTTATCAAATTCCGGTGCATAAATAGATAACGGGCCGCGCAAGCGCATATGGGCTTTGGCCGAAGCCGCCTGCAATACAATCCCCAACACCATAGAGGCCAAAAGCGCGATATTCCCAGGCGCAATCTCACCCGCTTCCACCGCCGCATCTAGCATGTCGGCACAGGCGGATATGGGCCCTGCCCGGCGCGTGCGCTTAGAACTGTCGCCTGCGAACAAGTCCGGGAAATAATGCAGATGTAAAAGATGATAGGAAAACAAATCCCAATCCTCATCGGCCAGCGCACAATATGCATTGACCAAATTTGTGATTTTGTCGCGAAAGCTTACGTCCTGCGCCTCAATACCCCGCACTAAATCCGTCAAGCGTTCGTGTATGGCCAGCATCAAGCTCTCGGCCAATTCAGACTTGGATTTAAAATGTCGGTATATGGCCGCATCGGTAATCCCGACCCGCGCCGCAATTTCGCGCACCGCCACCCCGTCCACACCGCGCTCCACAAACAAAGTCAGCGCCGCCCGCTCTATACGCGCCTTGGTAGACCCATCAACCGCAATAACCCCCCGTTCAATCGCAGAAACCGCGCCAGATTCACCCGCACTAGCTTTAGCCCTACCAGTTTCGCTAGCACCAACAACAGCCGACTCAGATGCAGATGTACCCATTTTAGGCGTACCTAGTTTAGGTGTACCCGTGTTAGCCGTATCTGTTTGAGCCGTATCTGTTTGAACCGTATCTGTTTGAACCGTATCTGTTTGAACCGTAACAGCTGCAACCACCTCCCCAGATTTGCCCGCACTATTCTCAATACCCATAACAAACTCTCCTCTATTCATGAGTTAGTAAATGGTCACTAACATAGAGAACGGGGCCTGTCAAGAGAAAGTTAGTGTACGCTTACTAACTGTAGTTTTGGGGATGTCGAGTGGGTGTTGGG
>JALSHM010000470.1 GCA_026982235.1 Robiginitomaculum sp.
CGCAAATCTGCACCGCGTACTGTGCGGCGACCGCCGCCGCGATTGCCACCACCGCCAAACATATCGCCAAAGCCGCCGCCTTGTTGGCCAAAAATTTGCGAGAAAATATCTGAAAAATCATGGAAGCCGCCACCCGCTTGACCGCCGCCCCCCTGGCCAAAGGCACTGTGACCCATACGGTCATAGGCGGCGCGCTTTTGTTCGTCCGACAAAATGGAATAGGCTTCATTTATTTCTTTGAACTTGCTTTCCGCGTCTGGATTGTCCGGATTGCGGTCGGGGTGATATTCCATAGCCAGCTTGCGGTAGGCAGATTTCAGGGTCTTACCGTCCGCCGTTTTAGCACAGCCCAAAATTTCGTAATAATCGCGTTTGGTCGTGGCCATCATGGTCCTCGTATTATATATCCAGCACGAGGATAGAATTGATCCCGGTGCGTTTTGTGATTGTGTATCCGTGCCCCGTACAAAGTTCAAGTAAAGACGTGGTTTCTTTCCGCCCAGTTTCGAGTATCAGCAAATGCGGCCAAAGGGTTTGGGGTGCGTGTTCGAAAAATGCCGTTAAGGCACGCTCGTCATGACCCTCTATATCCACTTTCATCGCATCAATCCGGGTTAAGCCCTGTTCTTCACAAACCCCGTATAGGGTTTTTATTTGGACGGGTTGATCCTGTGCATGGTCGCTATCCTTAAGCCGGACTTCGCCCCGGTTGACATCACCGCCGCCCATAAAGCCCGCGCCATCTTGATCAGAAATTGCATAGGGTAGAACCTGAATATTAGCGTCTGAGGCTTTGATATTAAAGGCGAGCCTTGCCCGGTTAGTCGGGTCTGGTTCAAACGCGATAATGCGGATTTCTTTGCCTATGGTTTTGGCGTGGGCGGCTAAAATCAAACTATAGAGGCCAATATTTGCCCCCACGTCCAAAAACACAAATGGGCTGATTGTGCTTTTGTCCAAGGCGCTCGCCAAAGCCGCCCGCTCTTCGGCGTCCCAGACTTGCACACCTGCAAATGCCCGTTTCTCGCAACGGTTAGAGCGCGGATATAGCCGCGCATTCACGCCCGGCATGACCTGTATATCGAACGGATCCGACAGCCCTTTAAATGCTTGTTTGCGGTATAAAGAAATCCCCAGCCGCCCAATGCGAGAGCCTGCGAATTTATCGGCGCGCTTGCGCAGAGCCTCGCGTTTTGCGGGCAAAGCATAATGGCCAAATTCTGGTGGGGTGTTAGAGATCATCTACGCGTCCATAAAAACGCCATATCCCCCTTCCCCCAAGCCTGGGAGAAAGAGGATAAGCAGTTTTTGATTTGGTTTCGAGCATGAACCCGAAGCTTACGATTTGTCTTCGTCTACATCTTCGAAATCTGCATCAACAATGTCTTCGTCATCGTCGCTAGAAGCATCAGAAGCTCCGGCAGCATCAGCACTTTCGGCGCCCGCGTCTTTATAAATGGCTTCACCCATTTTCATGACGGCGGCGGTCAGCTCGGCGGATTTTTCGTTAATCGCTTCAGCGTCTTCACCTTCGGCGATTTCGCGAACTTCTTTGATTAAGTCTGTAATTGCAGTCCGGTCAGCTTCTTCGATTTTGTCGCCGTGTTCTTCCAAGTCTTTCTCAGCCTTATGCGCCAAGCCTTCAGCTTGGTTTTTGGCTTCAGCCAAAGCACGGCGTTGTTTGTCGCTTTCCGCATTACGCTCAGCGTCTTTGACCATTTCTTCAATATCAGCATCCGAAAGACCACCAGACGCTTGGATGCGAATTTGCTGTTCTTTGCCAGTCGCCATATCCTTGGCCGATACATTGACAATACCATTGGCATCAATGTCGAATGTCACTTCGATTTGCGGCATGCCGCGCGGTGCTGGTGGAATACCAACCAGATCAAATTGACCAAGCAATTTATTATCCGCCGCCATTTCCCGCTCACCTTGGGACACACGAATGGTCACGGCGGACTGGTTATCAGCCGCAGTTGAATACACTTGTGATTTCTTGGTTGGAATAGTTGTGTTGCGGTCAATCATGCGGGTGAACACGCCGCCTTCGGTTTCGATACCCAAGGAAAGAGGGGTCACATCAAGCAAGAGAACATCTTTAACATCACCTTGCAAAACACCGGCTTGAATAGCCGCGCCCATGGCCACAACTTCGTCCGGGTTCACAGATTTATTGACGTCCTTGCCAAAGAATTTAGACACGGCTTGTTGCACCATTGGCATGCGGGTCATACCGCCAACCAAAACCACATCATCAATGTCTGCTGCTTTAACACCTGCATCGGCCAAAGCTTTCTTACACGGCGCGATAGAGCGCTTGACCAAATCTTCAACCAAAGATTCCAATTTGGCGCGGGTTAATTTCATGGTCAAATGCTTAGGGCCAGATGCATCCGCCGTAATGAACGGCAAATTGACTTCATAACTGGTCGCAGATGACAATTCTTTCTTAGCTTTTTCCGCTTCTTCGCGCAGGCGTTGGAGCGCTAATTTGTCTGATTTTAGATCAATGCCATTGTCTTTTTTGAACTCGTCCGCGAAATACTCGACGATACGCATATCAAAATCTTCACCGCCTAAGAATGTATCACCATTTGTGGCTTTCACTTCAAATACGCCGTCACCAATCTCAAGGATGGAAACATCAAATGTACCACCACCCAAATCGTAAACTGCGATAGTTTTGCCGTCTTCTTTGTCGAGGCCATAAGCCAAGGCCGCAGCGGTTGGCTCGTTGATAATACGCAGAACTTCAAGGCCGGCAATTTTACCAGCATCTTTGGTGGCTTGGCGCTGGGCATCGTTAAAATAGGCCGGAACCGTAATAACGGCTTGGGTGACTTTGTCATCGAGGAAGCTTTCTGCGGTCGCTTTCATTTTTTGCAAAATCATGGCCGAGACTTCCGCAGGCGACATGTCTTTATCGCGGCCTTTAATGAAAGCATCACCATTTGGCCCTTTAACAATTTTATAAGGAACAAGTTTAGCGTCCTTCTTGACCATAGGGTCTGTAAACGGACGCCCAATCAGACGTTTAACCGCAAAATATGTGTGATCCGGATTGGTCACAGCCTGACGACGGGCAGGTTGCCCGACAAGACGTTCGCCGTCTTCTGTAAAAGCCACAACCGACGGGGTTGTGCGCTGTCCTTCTGCGTTTTCAATCACGCGGGGTTTGCCGCCGTCCATAACTGCGACGCAGGAATTGGTGGTTCCGAGGTCGATACCAATAACTTTAGCCATAATT
Organism: Robiginitomaculum sp.; assembly: GCA_026982235.1. Classification (GTDB taxonomy): domain Bacteria; phylum Pseudomonadota; class Alphaproteobacteria; order Caulobacterales; family Maricaulaceae; genus Robiginitomaculum_A. The sequence continues at coordinate 3,251 of JALSHM010000470.1, forward strand.
TTTCTCCTTTTGGGCGACATTGAGTGTCCGTGCCGCTATTTTCTTCATAATAATATAGTATTTGGGTTTTTACCCTTCAGAGCCCATATGGGGCTTGGATTCACACCTGCAAGGGTTTGCAAAACAGTTTTGCTGAAATTTCGCAATTTTTTTGGATAGGTAGCTTGAGCAAAAGAACATAGTAAAAACATTGTTTTATTTCTCTGCTATATTTGCTAGGCTTTGGCATGCTTGGTCAATTACCAAATGGTTTTGCCTATTATCCCGAATATTTCGACCGTGCGGCACAGGTGGCCTTGATGGCGGCGGTTGCGGATGCTGCACGGGGTGATGCGCCGTTTTTCCAAGGACATATGCCGCGCACCGGCGTGCCGATTTCCGTGGTTGGGAGTAATTTCGGGCCGCTGGGTTGGGTGGCGGATATCAAAGGCTACCGCTACCAAGCTTTGCACCCCAAGACGGGCAAGCCGTGGCCCCCTATGCCTGGGGCTCTGCTGGATATATGGGACGACCTGACCAATTACCCCGCCCCGCCCGAAGCCTGTCTGATTAACTGGTACAGAGAGGGCAATAAAATGGGTATGCATGTGGACCGCGACGAACACGACCTCGGCGCACCTATAGTCTCCATCAGCCTAGGCGACCCTGCACGCTACAGAATAGGCGGCACCAAGCGCGGCGGCAAAACCCATGCCCTAAAACTGTCCAGCGGCGATGTAGTGGTGCTCGCAGACGAAGCCAGACGCTGCTATCACGGCGTAGACAAAATATTCTACGGGAGGAGCACACTAGTACCAATGGGCGGACGGATAAATTTGACCTTGAGAAGGGTGAATGTGGTTGAATAATGAACATTAAAAACCGACATATGAAATATGCCTTGCAACGGAGTTTATGGTGGCTTCCGCTAGCCGTAATCCCATTTTTGTTTTTGCTTCAATATTTACGGGGCGAAAACAATGAATGGTATATCTTCCTATTAGCGCTATCACCGGTAATTTTGATTTGGCTAGGCACATTCATTTATTGGCTTTGGCGCACCCAAAAATAGTGTTTGCTAATATTTTCTCCTTCCTCCGTTTTCACGGGGGAAGAAAGGTCTTTATTCCGCCAGCATCTCGCGCACCGCCGCGACTATATCTGCCCTTGCCGCCGTTTTCTGTGCGGGCCTTGATGATTTCCATTCTGCGTTGGTTTTTATGGCTTTGGCCATTTCGGCGCCGAGGGCTAGGTCTTTTATTGTTACTTCGCCCTTTGCCATTTCGTCGCTGCCGATGAGGATGGCTAGTTTTACGCCGCGATTATCGGCGTATTTTAACTGTTTGCCCACATTGCCTGCACCGATAAAAACTTCGGCGCGGATGTCTGCGGCGCGCAATTCTGCGGCGATTTTGAAATATTCCCCCATGAGAGATTTATCGAATACGCAAATGAGCACCGGAGCCTGTCCTGCCGTTTCCACCAAACCCATACGCGATAAGGCGCTCGCAAAGCGCGACACGCCAAATGAATATCCCGTAGCGGGCACGGCTTGACCCATAAAGCGTGACACCAATCCGTCATAACGCCCGCCGCCGCCGACCGAACCGATGCGCACCGGGCGACCTTTCTTATCTTTGATGTCGGCGAGCAGTTCCGCCTCGAACACCGGGCCGGTATAATAGCCCAGCCCGCGCACGATGGAAGTGTCGAACACCACCCGATCAGAGCCGTAATCGCAAGCGGTGAGAATATCGTCTATCAGCTTTAACTCCGTCACCCCCGCTTGGCCGTGGCTGGACGACCCCATCAGGGCTTCGAGTGTGCGCAGGGTATCGCCCCTATCCGTATCGCTGGCTGTGGTGAAACCAAGCACGGCCTTGATGGCGCTGGCGGATAGTTTCGCGCCTTCGGTATAAGCACCACTATCGTCTTTGCGGCCTTCACCGAGCAGTGCCGCAACACCGTCAGGCCCGAGCCTATCGAGCTTATCAATAGAGCGCAGGACTTGTAGGCGCTGCACCGCGCCTGCCTCCGTATTCGGCACGCCCGCGCTTTCTAATATCCCGTCCAACAATTTGCGGTTATTGACCCGCACCATATATTGGTCACGTTTCAGGCCAACCGCCGCCATCACATCCGCCGCCATCATAATCATTTCAGCGTCCGCTGCCGCGCCCGGCGCACCGACACTATCGGCGTCGCACTGGATAAATTCGCGAAAACGCCCCGGCCCCGGTTTCTCATTGCGCCACACCGAACCCGCCTGATAACGGCGATAAGGCTTGGGTAGGTTTTGGTAATTCTCCGCCACATAACGCGCCAAAGGCGCAGTATGGTCATAGCGTAGTGCCATCCATTGTTCGTCGTCGTCGCGCAGAGCGAACACACCCGTATTGGGACGGTCATCATCAGGCAGAAATTTGCCCAGCGCATCCGCATATTCAAAGGCAGGGGTTTGCAAAGGCTCAAACCCGTGCTTGTCATAAACGCTAAACGCAGCCTCAATCAGGCGCGTTTCCGCCCGTAGCACGTCGGAGGATTTATCTTCAAACCCGCGAGGTTTCCTGGCTTTTGGCCGCAGTATTTTATTTTTCTTCTTAGACATGGGAGCGTCTTAGGACGAAGCTTTGTTTCTCGCAAGGGCAATTAGCGCGGATGTGGAGCTATCGTGCTGATTAATGCTGCCATTTTCCAATTCACCTAAAATAGTACCCGCTAATTCTTTGCCGAGCTCTACCCCCCATTGGTCGAATGCGTTGATGTCCCAGATGATGCTCCCCACAAAGACTTTGTGTTCATAGAGGGCTATCAAAGCGCCGAGTGTATGGGCGTCTAGGCGGTTGAGGACGATTGTGGTTGAGGGGCGGTTGCCGGGGAATGTTTTGTGGGGCGCGAGCGCGTCTATGTCTGCGGCGCTCATGCCTCTATCTGCCAGTTCCGCTCGCACCACAGTTTCGGTTTTGCCGCACATCAAAGCTTCGCTTTGGGCAAAACAATTAGCCAATAGGGCGCGGTGGTGGGCGGGGCGGTTCTCCGCGTCGGTTAGAACGGCGATAAAATCCACGGAGGCACTTTGCGTGCCTTGGTGTAGCTGTTGGAAAAATGCATGTTGGGCGTTCGTACCTTCATCACCCCAAACCACAGGGGAAGTATCTACCGATGTATCGCCGCTTGTCGTTACCGATTTACCGTTCGATTCCATTTCCAACTGCTGCAAGAAACTGGGGAATTTGCGCAAGCGCCGTGCATAAGGGATAACGGCGCGTGTCTTGTATTGTAAAAAATTATTATTCCAAATATCAACGAGGGCCAACATGACGGGGAGATTGTTCTCAAGACTTGCGTCTTGGAAATGCCTATCCATAGAGGCCGCACCCACGAGGAGTGCGTCGAACATGTCTGGGCCATAAGCCAATTGTAAGGACAGTCCCACCGCCGACCATAGCGAAAACCGCCCGCCGACCCAATCCCAAAACGCGAATATTTGCGCAGGCTCAACCCCGAAATCCACAGCGCCGTCCTTGTTCGCCGTGACCGCAATCATATTGTCGCCAGCAAATTGCCCCAGCCAAGCCCGCACCGCTTCGCCGTTCATGCGGGTTTCTTGGGTGGTGAATGATTTAGAGACGATGACGACCAAAGTCGTGCGCGGGTTCAGACCCATGAGTGCATCATTGATAGACGCCCCGTCGACATTATTGGCGAAGCGCAAATCCAGCGCGGGCTGACCATTTGCCCTAAACCCATCCGCCAATAAGCGCGGCCCCAAATCAGAGCCGCCAATGCCGATATGGACGACGGCTTTATATTTGCCTTCGGCACATACCTCCTCAGCAAATGCCCGCGTGCGCGCCTGCATGTCTGCGACTAGTTTTTGAATTGATTTATCCGTGCAAGACCCGCGCAATGCCGGGTGCAGAACCGCTCGCTTTTCAGTGAAATTCAAAGGCTTGCCGGCAAATAAATCTGCCCGTTTCCCCTCAACATTTTTTTCTTGCGCCAAATAGAGGAGTGCCTGCATTATCTCTGGCGTAATCCGCTGTTTGGAAAAGTCCGCATATATGCCGCCGACTTGATGGCTCATACGCGCGGCACGGTTTGCATCACTTGCAAACATATCGCCCAGCGGCGGCAGGCCTGCATCTGCCAGTTTTTGTAATTTCGCCCAATTGTTCATGCAGGCTTTATAACCACAAAAGGTTAACTCTATTTTGCGTTTTCAAGATTTGCCTTTTTCAGAGCTTCTTCAATGATTTTATAATTTAGACCCTGTGGGAGTATTTGTGGTGATATGTCATCCTTACCTGGCCTATAAACTAGATAGAGCGGCACCCC
>JALSHM010000471.1 GCA_026982235.1 Robiginitomaculum sp.
GTGGGATTTAACGCGGCGCAAATGGCCGTGGGTCTACAAGCCGATGTGACCATTCTCGACCGTAATCCGGACGTAATGGAAGATTTGTCTAATTACTTTAGGGCGTCTGCCAAAGTCGTGCGCTCCACACCGAGTGTACTGGCCGAACTGGTCAAATCCGCAGACCTGGTCATCGGCGCTGTACTTGTACCGGGTGCCGCCGCCCCGAAGCTGGTCACCCGCGCCATGCTCAAAACCATGCAGCCCGGCGCAGTGCTGGTGGACGTGGCTATTGATCAAGGGGGGTGTTTTGAAACTTCCCACGCCACGACCCACGCCGACCCAACCTATATCGTAGACGGCATAGTCCATTACTGCGTCGCCAACATGCCCGGCGCCGTGGCGCGCACCTCCACCTATGCCCTAAACGCCGTAACCCTACGCCATGCAATGGCCATAGCCAATAAAGGCTGGAAGCAAGCATTGCGCGATGACAAGCATTTGAAAGAAGGCCTAAACGTAGCAGAAGGCAAACTAACCTACGCAGCAGTGGGTGATGCGCTTGGATTGGGGTATGTTGATGCGGATAGCGTGTTGGGGTAGGTTAGTCTTGTAAAAGTGGTTGTTCGCAAGCCTAGTTATAATTGCAAAACTAAGCCCGTACCCTGCGCTTTATCTATGTGTGAAAACATGAGCTTGGAAGATGGATACCCGCTTGCGCGGGTATGAGCGGGATATAGATGGAAATTTTTTGTTCCTAAACAACCTCAAACAAGCCAGCTGCGCCCATGCCGCCGCCTACGCACATTGTTGATACGACGTATTTTGCGCCGCGTCTTTTGCCTTCTATTAGGCTGTGCGCGACCATTCTTGCGCCGCTCATGCCGTAGGGATGACCTATGGATATGGCGCCGCCGTTTACGTTGAGGCGTTCGTTCGGGATGCCGAGTTTATCGCGGCAATAAATGACTTGCACAGCAAATGCTTCGTTCAGTTCCCACAAATCAATATCGTCCATAGTAAGACCATTTGCTTTCAACAATTTCGGGATGGCGTATACGGGGCCTATGCCCATTTCTTCTGGTTCCAGTCCAGCGACGGCCATGCCCCGGTAAATGCCCAGCGGGGATAGCCCGCGACGTTCGGCCTCGCCCGCTTCCATGAGAACGCTAACGCTTGCACCGTCCGAAAGTTGGCTGGCATTGCCTGCGGTGATGGTGTAACCTTCGCCGCGTACGGGTTTTAGACCCGACAGAGCTTCAGCGGTGGTGCCGGGGCGGTTGCCTTGGTCTTTATCCAGCGTGTATTCAGCTTCGGAGATTTCGCCTGTCTCTTTGTTTTGGATTTTCATGGTCGCGGTCAGCGGCACGATCTCGTCGTCAAACTTTCCGGCTTCTTGGGCGGCATGGGTGCGGGCTTGGCTTAGGGCGGCGTATTCGTCCATGGCTTCGCGCGAAACGCCGTATTTCTTGGCAACAATTTCCGCCGTGTCGATCATTTGGATATAGGCTTGCGGATGGTTCTTTAGCACATTCATGTCCGGTGCAACCCGCATTTCCGCCGTTTGTACCATGGAGATACTCTCTACACCCCCACCAATGGCGATTTGGTGCCCATCGCAGATGATTTGTTTGGCCGCCATGCCGATGGCCATCATGCCGGAGGAGCATTGGCGGTCTACGCTTTGCGCCGCCACGGTTACGGGCAGGGAAGAAGCCAATACCGAATTGCGGCCAATGGTGACTTGTACACCTTGTTGCATAGCGCAGCCAATAATCACATCATCAATTTCGCCGCCTTCAAGACCAGCGCGTTTCACCGCCGCATCAATACAGTGCCCGGTTAGGGTCGGGGAGGGGGTGGCGTTAAAGGCACCGCGATAAGCTTTGCCAATCGGGGTGCGGGCGGTGGATACAATAACGGCTTCTCTCATGGTCTTCTCCAATTTTATATGCAAAAAATTGAATATGATGCCTTAAAACACATTTGCCAAGAGAAAATGTGTAAGTGAAATTATGAATAATCACTATTATTTTACAATTGGCGTCGTATGTTAGAGTATCGTGCGTTAAGTGGGAACAAAGAAAGAGAAATGGGTTGTTATGTTTGCGCGAAAATTACTTATTGGTTTTTTTGTCCTCGTATTGACAATGCTTGGTACGAGCTTGCAAAGCTATGGCCAAGGCGCAGCAAACCAAACACCCATTGTAGCTCCGTTTTCAGAGACTGAATTAAAAGCGGCCATGGAGCGTTTAGAAGACGATCCAAATATTACGCCTGAGGATAAAAAGACTATTGTCGATTTGTACAATAGCGCTTTGGCGCGTTTAGCTGAGGGTAAGGCCAGTGAAAACCTAGCAAAGGATTTCAAAGCACAAATGGAAAATGCGCCAAAATTCATTGCGCAATTGGAGCGTGAAACTATCGATCGCCGCCAACAATCGCGCCGCCCTCGCACGGAGTTGATGAAAATCTATGCGAAAAAAAACCTTGAGCAATTAGAGCAGAGCCTTGTGGAAGAGCAGGCAAAGGTCAGCACATTACGCGGGCTTATAGAACAATATGAACAAGCGCGGCAAAGCCTTGATTTGCGCCCCGCACAAGCACTGGAAGAAATTGCTGCTCTTGAGCAAGGTATAGCTGTTCGTACATCGACCCAAACTTCACAAACAGGGCAAGCCAGCGAGGACGTTAGTAAGCTGGAAAGGGCAGCAACGGCTCTTAGTCAAGCCAGTCTTTATGCGGACAAGCAAAAGAAACGTGCCTTAGAGTTAGAAGTTGCCAGCATGGCGGCGCGCAGGAAAATCTTGGATAGGCAAATAAGCCTAACGGCCACTAAAATCTCTCAGTCAAATGATTTGGTGTCTGTACTCAGCGAGCGCACGGGGTCTGCTCGCGCGGATGGGGCGCAATTGCGGCTGGCAGATGCGAAAAAAGAATTACAAGAATTCGCTAATGATCACCCTATGGTACAAGCTTATGCCCAGGAAAATGTAAAACTGGCGCAGAAGAATTTATCCTTTTCCCAAGCCGAAGGCAATTTGCCGGAGGAAGAAACCCGCATCGGGAACAATTTACAACAAGTACGCCTTGATGCTAGCGTGACAGACCAAATTCTCGAAAGTAAGCAGGTTAGCAAGGTTAACAAAGCCTATGGTGAGCATTTGCGAAGTTTGCGCAAGAAGCAACCGAATTTGGCTAAAATACAACAACAAATAAAGGCACGCGAGATTGAATTACAAGATGCGCTATTCCAACGCATTACAACTCAAGAGGATGTCGGGAAATTTAATGCGGCACCCTTGAATATTGACGCTATGAAACAGGCCTATGATTTAGAGCATGGTGTTAGCCCTGATTTGAGCGAAACTGATATTGAGCATTTGCAGCGCGCATATGATAGTCGGCGCGGTCATTTAAACGAATTGGCATCTGTGTCGGCACTGCGGGCACGAAAGTTGCAGGAGGTCAATGCTCTACACAAAAAATATTTTGAAGAAGTCAAAGCGCTTAGTGCCAAACTGGACAGCCGCTTATTATGGCTTCCAAGCACAGAAGCATTAGGTTTTTCATGGCCTGGGAAAATAGCGCAAGGCGTGGGTCAAACTTTTTCAGCTACGAATATAGCGGCAATTGGCAAGGCATTTGTTAACGGGTTACGTAATGGTTATTTTTTGATTTTTTTGGGGGTGGGTTTATTAGCGGGCTTACACTTACTCCGTGAACGGATTCAACCTATTTTGTCGGGTATGAGTTCTCGTGTCGGTCGTGTTCAAAAAGATGGATATAGTTTGACGCCTTTGGCGCTATTTGATGGTGCCGCACAAGCTTTAATACCAGTTGGTATCCTCGTTATTCTCGGCGGTGTATTTGCAATATCCGGGTCGGACAACCAGATTGTCAAAGCTTTGGCTCGGTCACTATTCGCGCTCGCAGGGCCGGTATATTTATTCCTGTGTTTGCGCGCATGGAGTAGTAAAAACGGCTTGTTCGATTTGCACTTTCGTGTTGATCGGCAATTACGCCAGAGACTGCGCGCTAATATTCCTTGGTTGGTTATTGCCATCGGTATCGGTATTTTGCTGACGGAGTTGACCAGTGGTAGTTTTGAATTTGATTCTGGATCATTGGCTCTTGGTGTGCTTGGGTTTATCATTAGTGCCCTTGGTATTTCTTGGTTCTCTTTGAGAATTGCTTGGTCGCGTTCGAAAGTATCCATGTCTAAAGGGCGTGAAGCCGAAGGTATGTATTTGCGCTATGAACGCTGGTTTTTAGCGCTTGGTGTTATTGTACCTCTCGGTACAGCATTGCTGGCTACATTTGGTTATTTCGAGACGGCACAACTATTGTTGTCGCGGTTCTTTCTTTCATTTTGCATCTTGTTGGCTGCTTATCTCATTCACGGCCTGTTAAAGCGGACATTGGTGATTGCACAGCGCCGTTTGGCTTTGGAGCAAGCTAGAATACGGCGCGATAGGGCGGTAAAAGAGCGTATGGAAAAAGCCGCCGCAGAAGAGCGTGGTGAAATCGCCGTGCCAAAATTGGATACGGACAGCATTGATTTGGAGACCATTAACCGTCAGTCAAGGCAATTGACCAATATAACAGTTTTTGTTGTGGCATTCGGGGCATTGTGGGCGCTTTGGAGTAATATTTTACCGGCGCTTTCGGTGTTCGACGGTGTCGAACTTTGGTCATATTGGGATGTGGGAACGGGAGCGGAGCCCAAGGAAATTCCGATTACATTATGGAATGTCATACAAGCGCTTGGTATTGGTTTAATCACTTGGCTGGCGGCACGTAATCTACCGGGTTTTCTCGAAATGTTTGTGCTGAAAAAGGTCAATATGGCACAAAGCTCTCGTTTTGCGATTGTTACGGTTTTGGGCTATATCATATTCATTATTGGTGTGCTTGTGGCATTTGATAAATTGGGTACTCAGTGGTCACAGTTGCAATGGATTGTTGCAGCCTTTGGTGTTGGTATTGGTTTTGGCTTGCAAGCGATTTTTGCCAATTTCATCTCCGGGCTTATTATCTTGTTCGAGCGCCCCGTCCGCATTGGTGATTATGTCACTATTGGGGATATTAGCGGTACGGTCACCCGCATTCAAATCCGCGCCACAACTTTGCTTGACTTGGATAATAAGGAAATTCTTATTCCCAACCAGGAATTGGTCACCCAGCAGGTTACCAATTGGACCTTGGCTAATCCTATCACACGATTGATTATCAAGGTCGGAATTGCCTATGGGTCTGACACCGAGCTTGCCCATAAAACCATGTTGGATACCATTAAGAAAAACCCGAATGTACTAAGTAATCCAGAACCAACAGTGCTTTTCCTCGGTTTTGGTGATAGTACGCTGGACTTTGATTTACGCATTTTCTTGCGCGACTTCACCCAAAGATTTATTGTGAGCCACGAACTGCACATGGCTATAGACGCCGCCTTGCGTAAGGAAAACATAGAAATCGCTTTCCCGCAAAGAGATATTCACATCAAGAACCCGGAAGCGATGACTATGATGCTGGAGCCATCAAAGCCAAAGCGTAACCCTAGAAAAACTTAGGGCGTACTCGAGGTAGTTTATTGTGTAGAGTTTTTGTCTGTGTGCTCTCTTAATGATGTAGTCGGTTGGCAGAGTTTATCGTCAGTAGGGTTTTTTAGGCAGTAGGTTAGAGCTCTCTTATAGCTTTTTAAATAGTCCTTGCTTTCGGCATTATCAGTTTTCATCAGCTTGATGTTGTTTCTGGCCGCAGTAAGATTGCCTTCACCTATAAATACCATGGCTTGAGCGCCGCGCCAAAACGGCTTGCTTTCATAGTCCTCTTGGGCAAATGCTGCTTTGGCAGATTTATGATAGGCTCGCATATAGTCCGAGTCTTCATAGCTTTGTTTTGGTGTGTACCATAAGCCTTGTTGCAATAGAGAAAAAATTTCTACCACGTCGGGGGATGAAAGGGACTGTTCTATTGTAGCAGCCAGGAAATAACGTGATTTTGTGGCCGCATCTTTATAGGCTTCGGTATGCATGATTTTCTCAATTTCGAGCAATTCAGCCTCGGAAAACTCCTTATACATAGGGAGTTTATTGCCTGGGCATTGGGGAAGTTTGGTAACAAACTCACAGGACGTAATTGGCTGCATCGACATTGTTTGGCCAAATGTTGTGCATGACATGGTCGATGTCGTTTTGAATTTTTCGCCGCCAATGGCACAGCTAACTTCTTTGTCGATGGGCATGCCCGCCCACACAGACTGGCTCGCCGACAAGCTTAAAATGAGTAAGGTTGATTTTATAAACTTCATAACGCCTCCTGATGACGATACTTTATAACACATAGTTTCATTTTGCAAGGAGGTAGTACACATCCTAATTATGTCGTAATCATGACCTAACCCTAGAAAAACGCCTGCAATCCGGTAATGGCTCTGCCCAAAATGAGGGCGTGGACATCGTGGGTGCCTTCATAGGTGTTGACGGCCTCCAAGTTCATGGCGTGGCGGATGACGTGGAACTCGTCCGAGACGCCATTGCCGCCGTGCATATCGCGAGCTGTGCGGGCTATGTCCAGCGCCTTGCCGCAATTATTGCGCTTAATCAGGGAGATGGCCTCAATGCCCAATTCACCTTTATCCATCAAACGTCCGGCCTGTAGGGCGGCGTGTAGGCCAAGCGTAATTTCAGTTTGCATGTCGGCCAGTTTTTTCTGGATCAGCTGGGTTTGGGCGAGGGGCTTGCCGAATTGTTTGCGGTCTAGGGTATATTGTCTGGCCGCGTGCCAGCAAAATTCCGCCGCGCCCATACTGCCCCAAGCAATGCCGTAACGGGCTTTGTTCAGGCACGAGAATGGGCCGCGCAGGCCTTTAATATCTGGAAATTTATTACCTTCGGGCACGAACACATCCTGCATGACGATTTCACCAGTAATGCTGGCGCGCAAGCTGAATTTGCCCTCGATTTTTGGCGCAGACAGGCCTTCCATGCCTTTTTCGAGGACGAAACCGCGAATATCGCCAGCATCGTCTTTCGCCCATACCACAAATATATCGGCGATTGGGGAATTGGTAATCCACATTTTCGCGCCGTTTAAGATATAGCCGCCGTCTACGGATTTAGCCCGTGTCTTCATAGAGCCAGGGTCGGAACCTGCATCTGGTTCGGTCAGGCCAAAACAGCCGATAAATTCGCCGCTGGCTAATTTTGGCAGGAATTCTTGCTTGATTTCTTCAGTGGCAAATTGGTTAATCGGGTGCATGACCAAGGACGATTGCACCGACATCATAGAGCGGTAGCCACTATCAACTCGCTCAACCTCGCGAGCCACAAGCCCGTAAGTGACATAATTAAGCCCAGCACAGCCATAGCCTTCTATGGTTGAGCCCAGCAAGCCAAGCGCCCCCATCTCGCGGAAGATTTCTGGGTCGCATGTCTCGCTACGGTTGGCTTCCAGCACACGCGGCATCAATTTATCCTGGCAATAAGCCCGCGCGCTATCCATGACCAGAATTTCTTCTTCGGACAGCAGCCCGTTCAGATTAAGCGGGTCT
>JALSHM010000472.1 GCA_026982235.1 Robiginitomaculum sp.
TACGCGCGGGCGCATCATTGGCCGCATGGCGTTGGTGAGAACCAGCAAAGAATGCTCACGTTCGAGGGCCATTTCCGACAGGCGGATAATATGCGGGTTCATATAGGGTTCGCCGCCTGTAAAGGCTATTTCAATATTGCCATAGCCCAGTGCTTCCACCTCGTCCAAATAGGGAGCCATATCATCGGGTGTTAAATAGACAAAATGATCCGCCGTGGGCGAGCTATCAATATAACAATTTATACATTCGATATTGCACAAAGAGCCGGTGAAAAACCACAGTGTTTTAAGGTCTTTGAAATACACCCGTGCGCGTTTTTCCCCCTTGGCCGTCACGTCCGGGTCTTGGAATTTTTTGGGGTCAAGCGCAGGTTGGTTGGCTTGCTTATTCGGGTTGGTGATAATATTCATGCAATCTCTCTAACGAATTTCCGTTCACATGTCACACAATTTTCCGTGAACATATATGACAAATAAAGTTGATAAAAAGGAAAGTATACTTGACATTGCTATTTTTGTTGTTATGTAAAACGTACTTGACTATTTGCGGAGATGAAAAATGAAGACACCCTTTTACATAAACCCTGATGTATTGGAAAAGCCTTGGGGTTCGAAATACGATATACGCATCATGGCGCTTTTTGTGGTTGCACTGGTGGGGGCTAATTTGACCTATATAGCAATCACAAAGGATGGTTTTTCACCGTTTTTGCAATTCGGAATAGGCGGTGCATATGTTGGAATTTTGTTTGGCGTCATTCTACATTTGGGGAAACAAATCAAAAGGGGTGATGAATTTGCCAGTAGAATTATTGCAGCGTCGACGGCGCAGGCTGGTCTTTTTACAATCCTGTTTGTCGCAATCATTACCGTCATCCATGCCGTTCGCGACATAGGCGGCCTAGGGTCATGGAACCTTGTCGCACCCGTGCTTTTCATGTTTATGAGCTATCTAAACGCCCGCATTCTCGTGCGGAGTTATCTATGAAAAACCGCTTAAAAGTCTTGCGGGCAGAGCGGGATTGGAGCCAAGCCGTGCTGGGCGAGAAACTTGACGTGTCGCGCCAAACCGTGAATGCCATAGAGACAGGCAGATATGATCCATCCCTACCGCTTGCATTCAAAATAGCCCGGTTGTTTGACCGTGCTATCGAGGACATTTTTCACGATAATGATAAAGCGTGAAATCTTCGCAAATACTCAAACTGTTTTATCATTGATTTAACATGCGTGTATACGTTAAGGTTCTTTGGCTCAAACCCTTATATGAGGAAATGATGAAACGTAGTTATGAAATTAAAGCCTGTTGGGATAGAGACGCACAGGTCTGGTATTCCAAGAGTGATATCATCGGGTTGCATATTGAAGCGCCCAATTTGGAAGCGTTTGAAGAAGCCATGTTTGATATTGCGCCAGAACTTATTTTATCTAATCACTTGTCTAGTCCTGATATAATCAATCGCCCCTTGAGCGAGATTGTTCCGGCCATTGTCTGGAACCGTCCAAAAGAACAGATGATTTGTGGTTAAAGGGTTTTATAGGCAAGTTGTCAAGGAACTGAAGAAACAGGGTTTCAAACTGTCTCGACAAGGAAAGGGTTCACACGAGATTTGGTCAAATGATGAAATAAAACTGACAGTGCCTCGGCATTTGTATAGCAGGCATACGGCTAATGCTATCTTACAAGATGCAGGGTCAAAATTGCGTGTATAACAGAACCAACAAGAGATGATCTTTCCCGCTCTCAATAAGACCAAAGCCCGGAGTGCCGCCAAGATGATACGGGCGGGCTTGGCGGTTGAGAGGCCTGATGCTGGTATTGAGTTGATAAAACACTGGCCTGAATTGGGCATAAGAGCAGGGCGGGTTGCCGCCTATATCCCCATGCATTCGGAAATTGATGTTTGGCCTTTGATGCATGCGATTGCGAACGCGGGGCATTCGCTGGCTTTGCCCTGTATTAAGCGCCAAGCTCATCCCCTTGAATTTCGCGCATATGATATTGGTGATACATTAAGGCGCGGGGCATTTGGTACGCGCGAACCGTTGCGAACGGCGGCGCTCGTCACCCCGGATATAGTGCTTCTGCCATTGCTGGCCTATGGGCGGGACGGGCACAGGCTTGGCTATGGCGGCGGGTTTTATGACCGGACTTTGGCAAGCCTGCGTAAGCAAGGTGAAATCTTTGCTTGCGGTGTGGCTTACTCTGGGCAAGAAGTGCCGACACTGCCCACCGACAGGTTTGATGAAAAACTGGATGGTGTGCTTACGGAAACAGGGTTTAAGGGTTTTTCATGAGAATAGCGTTTTTCGGAGATGTGGTGGGGCGTTCGGGACGCCGCGCCATCAGCAAATATCTACCGCGCTTGCGCGAAGATTTAAGCTTGGACGCGGTGGTGATTAACGGCGAAAACGCGGCGGGTGGTTTTGGCATTACCGAAGCCACGGCGGGCGAATTATATGATGCTGGTGCTGATGTTATCACTCTGGGCAATCACAGTTTCGATAATGCCGGGGCGCTGAGTTATATCGAGCGCGAGCCGCGCCTATTGCGCCCGGTCAATTATCCCAAAGGCACAGCGCCCGGCAAAGGCGCGGGGCTTTATGATATTGGTGGCTACCGCCTGTTGGTGGTGAATGTGCTGGGGCGGGTATTTATGGATGCGCTAGACGATCCATTCGTTGCGGTCGAGCAAGAATTAGCCGCATGTCCTTTAGGCGAAATAGCCGATGCTATCCTTATAGATATGCACGCCGAAGCCACGTCCGAAAAAAATGCTATGGGCCATGTGTGCGATGGCAGGGCGAGCCTCGTCGTCGGCACCCACCAACATGTGCCAACTGCGGACACGCGAATTTTAGAGAACGGCACGGCCTATCAGACGGACGCAGGTATGTGCGGCGATTATGGAGGGGTTATCGGCATGGACAAGCATGAACCCGTCTACCGCTTCACCACCAGAATGCGCGGTGGCAGATTTGAGGCCGCCAGCGGCGCTGGCACAATTTGCGGCGTTTTTGTGGAAACGGATAATAAGACCGGTCTAGCACTACGCGCCGAGCCAATCCGCATGGGGCCAGGATTGATGGAACATATCCCTTCATTTTGAAGATAAGAACAGCATTTTGGCGGCATTTAAAAGCTGCGGTTTTTCTACGGTAAAACCGGAGCGAATCCACAGGGCTTTGAGAGCGCTAAGAGCTTTGCCCAATTTTTCGCCGTGCGGGATACCCAGCGCCATAAGGTCTTTACCCACTACGGGAAATTCAGGCCATTGCCAATCGCGTGCGGTCTCATATAGCGCCCACCATGCGGCGCTTTGTACAGGGTCGCTTGCACCAGCCGCCCGTATGACGGCCCTGTCCATAGCCACGTATTGGCCGGATGTGTAAATGGCGATTTTGGTGTCCTTTTCGGGCAGGCCGGGGCGCAAATCTGTTTGATCGCTCGCCCAATTCATCAGCCTGGCTTTTTCTTTATTAGACATTTTCAAACGTTTACACAGTCGCGCCATAGCCAACTCGTCCCGTGCCGACATGGCCATTAAGCGCAAATATGGATCGGCGGCGAGGTGGCGCTGTTGTTCGAGTGCGCACATGAGCTGTAGCCCTTGTGCATTGCTGGCTTCAGGCAAAAGTGTTTCCAAAATTCCGTTCACCGACATGACATTCACTGTGCGAAACGGAGCGGGGGCGGATAGAAGCTTCTTAAGCTCCGACCAAATGCGTTCGCTCGATAAAGTTTTAAGCCCGGCTTTAAGCTCCCGGCACGCCGTCAATCCGTCCGCGTCCATGGCCTTGTCTTGCCCGTACCAAGCATTAAAACGAAAGAAACGCAAAATGCGTAAATAGTCTTCTTCGATACGGCCACGGGCATTGCCGACAAAGCGGATTTTGGGCACTTTAATATCGTCCAGTCCTTGCCCGGTCGGGTCGTAAACTTTACCGTCTAAATCTGCATAAAGCGCGTTGATGGTAAAATCACGGCGCTTGGCATCTTCCGTCCAATCATCTGTAAAGGCTATTGTAGCGCGGCGTCCATCCGTGCTGACATCCCGGCGCAATGTGGTGATTTCATAGACCGTGCCGTCTACCACTGCCGTTAAAGTGCCGTGGGCCAAGCCGGTTTCGTGAACGGATATTTTTGCAGATTTCAACAAGGCGGCGACATCGTGCGGTGCTATTGTCGTGGCAATATCATAATCCGCCACAGCTTCGCCCAACAAAGCATTGCGTACACAGCCGCCGACAAATCTGGCGCTTCCCTCTGGCAGGACGGCGAACAGTTTTTTGGTTTCTTTTGTCTTGAGCCAATCGCTATCAAGTTTCATCATATATCCCTTGGTAAATCCGATATAACATCATTGCCGTCATCCCCCAGACATGCCATTTCGGCTCCCCAGCATTTGGCCACGGCATATCATATAATTGATGGGTCTTGCCATCAAATTCCGCCAAGCGCGGCTTGTGGTTTTCAGGGTTCATAAAAAACGAGAACGGAATTTCTATAGTGTCTTCCACTTCGCTAGGGCACGGAATGATTTTTGCTGCCGGGTTGAGAATGCCAACAAAGGGTGTGACCCGGTATTCCGATACAGCGTTAAAAGACGGCAAGCTACCCAGTAAATGAATATCCTTTGCGGCAATGCCGACCTCTTCATGGGTCTCGCGCAGCGCCCCTTGACACGGGGTTTCGCCCGCCTCGGTACGTCCCCCCGGAAAGCTGATTTGCCCGGGATGTGTGGGCATGTGCATAGGGCGTCTGGTCAATAAAACTTGCCATTCACCGCGCTTGACCAAAGGTATGAGAACACTTGCAGGGCGTTGGCCATTGCGCTTGGGGATATGGCTATCGTCACACATATTTACCGATTTGAGGATAGGGGCGAGGCGCTTTATCAAAGGGTCGTCCAGATTAAACATCATGTATGCCTTTGGGGCCTAAGGGGAAGAAAACACTGCCTGCGTAAATGCCCAGTTGATTATCGACCTCTTGGGCATGTTCCACCAATTCATAAAACACGGAGCGCATGATAAGCGCATCCAGCCGCCCGCGTACTCTGAGAAGGGGCGTAGGTTCTAGCGTGATTGCATCTGTTTGGACCATAATGGGGTGGGTGGGGCTGACTTCCACCACTTCGTCCATATTGGTGGTGAAGAACAGGCGTTGGTTTTTACCGCTCCCCTCAATATCAACCCGCACGGCCAGAAAATGGGCACATTCTACGCGGATGCGGATTTTCTCAACAGGCGTGACCAAATATGTTTCCCCGTCTGCGTCCTTGCGCAATACCCGTGAAAACAATTTGACCAATGGGGCACGGGTGATGCGGGTGCCCTCATGCCACCACGAACCGTCTTTGCGAATGACCATGTCCATGTCACCACAATGGTCAGGGTGCCATTTGTCCACGGGCAAAGCACCATGTCCTTGCGCCCGGGCGGCGTTTATCAGGTTGGACAGACCAGAATTTCCATTATTTCCAGAATTTCCATTATTTAATGTGGACACGTGCAAGATTCCTTTTGCGCTTTAGACTTATTGCCTTAAACCTAAGCAATCGAGATAACCTTACAAGAGAAATAAATATGACGCGTTCTGCACTTGAGAAAAAACTAGAGACGGCCAGCGCCAAATTGGACAAAGTAAAAACGGAAATTTCCAATGTCGTTATCGGACAGGAAACCGTGGTTGATTTGTCCCTAGCGGCTATGCTGTCGGGTGGCCATGCTTTATTGGTCGGGGTGCCGGGACTGGCTAAGACCTTGTTGGTGGAAACCATGTCCACAGTTCTTGGGCTTGACGGCAAGCGTATCCAGTTCACCCCTGACCTCATGCCCGCAGATATTATCGGCTCTGAGGTCTTAGAAGAAACGGCTAAAGGCAAACGTTCTTTTCGGTTCATCCCAGGCCCTGTATTTTGCCAGCTTCTTATGGCCGACGAAATTAACCGTGCCAGTCCGCGCACCCAATCCGCTTTATTGCAAGCCATGCAAGAACGCTTTGTCACAGTGGCTGGCGCGCGGCACGACTTGCCTGCACCTTTTCACGTATTGGCCACACAAAACCCCATTGAGCAAGAGGGCACATATCCGCTGCCAGAAGCCCAGCTTGACAGATTTTTGTTTCAAATAGATGTGGGCTATCCCAAGGCGGATACAGAACGCGAAATCCTATTGGCCACGACGGGCACATCCCAAGGTCAAGCCAAGAAAATTATGACACCTAAAGGCCTGATAGACATGCAGGCCTTGGTGCGCTCAATGCCCATAGGAAACACCGTGGTGGATTGTATTTTGTCATTGGTGCGCAATGCCCGTCCGGATCAAAGCGAATACGATTTCATCAAAGACGCGGTGGTCTGGGGGCCTGGCCCGCGTGCTGGGCAAGCCCTGATGTTGGCCAGTCGTGCCCGTGCCTTATTAGATGGGCGCATTGCCCCTTCTGTCGATGACGTATTGGCCTTGGCGGCTCCAGTTCTTAAACACCGTATGGCGCTGAGCTTCGCTGCCCGTGCCGATGGTGCTCATCTGGACACACTGATTAGCAAGCTGGCTGAACGGGTGAGCTAGTGCCAGTCGCCACACAAACCACAAATTTACGCCGCGCGGCGGAACACTTAGCCGCACCTTATCCGCACTTATTGGCTGAGGCCGAGCGGGTGGCGGCTATTGTGGCGCAAGGCGTGCATGGGCGCAGGCGCGCCGGCCAAGGCGAGACATTTTGGCAGTACCGGGACTATTCCCAATCTGACAGTGCCCATGATATTGACTGGCGACGGTCCGCGCGCGCTGACCATTATTATGTGCGCGAGAACGAATGGGAAGCTGCCAACACTGTCTGGATGTGGCGCGATGGTTCGCCCGGCATGGATTGGAAATCCCATAAGGCCTTGCCGACTAAAAAAGATAGGGCGTCGGTTTTGATGATGGCGCTCTCATCATTGCTTATGCGTGCTGGCGAACGCTGTGCCGTGCTCGGCATGATCGAACGCCCACACACGGGGCGGTTCGGCATTGAGCGCATATCCTATAAATTGGCGACGGGCGCGGGCGATATGGAAGCGCTTGGCGCGGATTTCTCCGCCCATGCAAAGCTGATACTTGCTTCGGATTTTCTGGCACCTGCAGACATTTGGCGCGAGCGTTTAGCCGCACTATCGGCACGTCCGGCCAGTGGCATATTGTTACACATTGTCGACCCAGCAGAGCGCGGTTTTCCGTTTAAGGGCCGGGTGCAAATGCTACAACCTGGTTCGAAAATAGCCCAGCTACCCTTCTTGTTGGGTCGGGCAGAAAAAATGCGCGATAAATATTTGGAAAAATTCGCCGCTCACGAAGACGCCCTAGCACAAACCGCACGCAGGCTTGGTTGGACGCTGATTACCCACACGACAGATCAACCAGTCACACAAGCCCTGAGCGCCATGTATCAAGCCCTTGCGGGGGATGTATAATGGTACTTGGCCCGGTCACATTTTTGG
>JALSHM010000473.1 GCA_026982235.1 Robiginitomaculum sp.
ACTCATTTGTGGAAACAACCATAGCCGAAATCGCGATTATTCACGCAGGTATTAAACATGCGCTTAAGCACACACCAAAGTGGATGCGCACGCGCAAAGCCCCAACCGCTATGCAGTTTAAACCTGCGACAAACCGTATCATACCCCAACCTCTTGGCGTGGTCGGTATTATCAGCCCTTGGAATTACCCTTTGCAGCTTGCGGTCATGCCGCTCGTCGGTGCGCTAGGTGCGGGCAATCGTGTGATGATTAAGCCCAGTGAATATACGCCGAAATTTTCGAGCCTGCTCAAATCGGTTCTTGGTGAAGTTTTTCATGAAGATGAGGTCTATGTCGCGGTTGGTGGGGTTGCGGTCGCCCAGGAATTTTCCAGCCTTGCCTTTGATCATTTATTGTTCACCGGCTCGACCAATGTCGGGCGGATTGTGGCGGGTGCGGCTGCTAAAAATCTCACACCTGTGACCTTGGAGTTGGGCGGCAAATCGCCTGTGATTATTGACGAGAGCGCAAATCAAAAACTGGCCGTGGCACGGATTGCCAATGGCAAGCTTATCAATGCCGGGCAAACCTGTGTGGCGCCCGATTATCTCCTAATGCCTGAACGCGAAATTGATGCATTCTCCCAAGCCCTTATCAAAAAGGCCGAAGAATTTTATCCGACCTTTGCAGGCAATCCCGATTATACGTCCATCATAGCCGATAGCCATTATGCCCGCCTGCAAGGCTTGCTGGAAGACGCCGAGATTAAAGGCGCGCATATACAAACAGCGGGTGATGACGATACCCAAGTTTTGGCGGGGGAGCGGCGCATCCCGCTGACAGTCGTGACCAAGACCACGCCGGATATGAAGATTATGCAAGAAGAAATCTTTGGCCCACTCTTGCCCATTGTCGCCAGTGAGAGCCTTGAGGAGTCCATGAATTATATTCAAGAACGCGACAGACCATTGGCGCTCTATTGGTTTGGTGAAAATAAGACCAAGCGCGACCATGTTTTGAAAAACACGATTTCTGGCGGTGTCAGCATTAACGAAACCGCCTGGCATGTTGTCCAAGAAGACATTCCGTTCGGCGGTGTAGGCCCGTCTGGCATGGGCGGCTATCACGGTGAACACGGATTTAAAACATTTTCCCACATGAAAGGCGTGTTCTTGCAAAGCAAATTTAGCGGCGGCAAAATGCTCTACCCGCCTTACACAGAAAAAACCCAAAAGGTTTTGAATATGATGAAGAAATTTATGTAGGTGTGGTGTTAGCGACTTATCCTAATTATGACGAACGGTTTTGTAATTCTGTGATGACATCGTCTAGTGATACATGTTTTGCCGCTAACAGTACTATGAGATGATAAAGTAAATCGGCGGATTCTGCAATGAGGTCTTGGCGGGTTTCTGCTAAGGCGGCGATGACGGTTTCGACAGCTTCTTCACCAACTTTTTGTGCGCACTTACTTAAGGGGCCTTGAAGAAGTTTTGCCGTGTATGAGGTTTTGGCATCGGCGGTTTTACGCGCCCGTATAAGATCTGCTAAATCTGCCAGCCAGCCCAAGCCTTGCGCCCCCTCACTCCCAAAGCAAGAAATCGTACCCTCATGGCATGTGGGGCCAGCCGGGCGAGCGCGTACCAGCAGCGTGTCTTGGTCGCAATCCACAGTCATTTCAATCAATGCCAGCCTATTGCCAGAGGTCTCTCCTTTACGCCAAAGACATTTTCGAGAGCGGCTATAGAAAGTCACAAAGCCGCTGTCTTGTGTAGCGCGAAGGGCTTCGGCGTTCATATATCCCAGCATCAGTACCTGTAATGTATCGGCGTTTTGGATGATGGCGGGCACCAGGCCGCCACCTTTTTCAAAATCTATATTCATATGCGTATCTCTATATTTTTGGCTTTCAAGTCGGCTTTAAGCGAAGGGATGGGCAAGATGTTTTTGTGAAACACGCTGGCAGCCAGTGCCCCGTCCACGTCTGCCAGTTTGAACACATCTTCAAAATGTGAAACTGTGCCCGCCCCGCCCGAAGCGATGAGGGGGACGGGGCAAATCTCGCGCACGGCCTTGAGCTGGGCAATGTCATAGCCCTTGCGTACACCGTCTTGGTTCATGCAGTTAAGGACAATTTCGCCCGCACCACGCCCCACGGCTTCTTGCACCCAGTCAAGCGTGAACCGGCCCGTATCAAGGGTCGCGGCTGCGGCGCCTGTATGGGATTTTACGCGGTATGTATGGGTGTCAGTGTCTTCAAAACTATCGACACCGACCACAATACACTGCGAACCAAAGGCCGCACTTAGTTCATCAATAAGTTCGGGGCGCATCAGGGCAGGGGAGTTTACAGATATTTTATCCGCCCCGGCCTCTAGGCGCGCACGGGCGCTCTGCACGGAATTTATTCCCCCGGCCACGCAAAACGGAATATCCAATAAGTGGGAAACCTTGCTAATCCAGTCCGGAGATATTGTGCGGGCATCGACGCTGGCCGTAATGTCATAAAACACCAATTCGTCCGCACCCGCATCTCTATATTTAAGGGCGAGGTCAAGAATACTACCAACATCTATGTGGTCGCGAAATTGCACACCTTTAACCACGCGCCCACCGCGCACATCCAGGCAAGGTATGATACGCCGCGCTAGCATGATATGGCATCCTCTAGCGTGAATTTATTCTCATAAAGCGCTTTGCCAATAATGATGCCCGCAGGGTTTATGGCTTTGAGGGCGCGGACATCCGCCAGTGAGCCAACCCCGCCTGAGCTAATGAGATCGAGGTCTGGATAGCGGGTCATGATCTGTGTGTATAAATCTATATTTGCACCTTGCAGTCCGCCGTCTTTGGCAATGTCTGTGACCAAAATAGTTTGCAAGCCAACGTCTTGGTATGTGTCTATGACGTGCCAGAGCGAGCGGCTTGATGTCTGTGTCCAGCCGTGGGTTGCGGGTCTGGGCGTGGCGTCTATATCCATGAACACATCTATGGCCAGAACAATTTTTTCAGAGCCAAGCGCATCCATCCAGCTTTTGACAAGCGCTTCGTCTTTCACGGCTAATGAGCCGATAACTACCCGTTCAACCCCGCCGTCCAGCAGGTTTTTAATTTGATCAATATGCCTAAGTCCGCCGCCAGTTTGTACTTTAAGGGCGGCGGCTTGTGTCATTTTAAGGATCAATTCTGATTGGGCGGCCATTTGATTTTTTGCCCCGTCGAGATCGACAACATGCAGCCACTGCGCCCCTGCATCTGCAAAGTCTTTGGCCGTAGAGATCGGGTCTGCCGGGTAATTTGTGCGCTGGGCGAAATCACCTTTTAGCAAGCGCACACAGCCGCCGTCCATTAAATCTATTGCCGGGAATATCATGTCTCTACCTTTAAAAAATTCTGCAAAATTTGCGCACCAACTTTGCCGGAACGCTCTGGATGAAATTGGCAACCATAGATATTGCCGCGACGGACAATGGCGCTAAAGGACTGGCCATAGCGGGACGTGGCTATGGTTTCACTACGCACGCGCGCCGCATATGAATGCACGAAATAGACATAATCACCGGGCGATATGCCCGCTAATATGGGGTCGTCTGCAAGATTATCGAGCCTGTTCCAGCCCATATGAGGGGCGGGTTTCCCGTCCGTGTCCAGCAGGTCTATGCCGCCCTCTATCAGACCCAGCCCACTAGCACCGCCTTCCGCTGAGGTCTCAAACAGCATTTGCATACCGAGGCATATCCCCATGAGCGGTCGTGTGTAGGCACGTAAAACCTCCACAAGGCCACGTGTTTTTAAAGCTTGCATAGCATAGGGCATGGCGCCGACGCCGGGTAAAATAATACGCTCGGCTTTGCTGATTGTGTCGGCGTCCCCCGTGATGACAGGGCGCACGCCCAAGCGTTCAAAGGCAAAGCCGACGCTGGCCAAATTGGCGCAGCCCGTATCAACAATGACCAGCATTACAAAACCCCTTTCGTGGAGGCAATATCTACGCCGTCTCGTTTGAATGCGGGCGCAAGCGCACGCCCTAGGCCTTTGAAACAGGCTTCGATCATGTGGTGGGTGTTGTCGCCGCGCACATCAATGTGTATGGACGCGCCCAAAGTTTGGGCAAGGCTTTCGAAAAAATGCGGGCACATTTCAGCCGGAAAATCCCCCGCATGGTCTGTGGGGAAATTGCCCCGAAACACCATGGCCGGGCGACCTGATAAATCCACAGCGATATTTGCCTGCGTCTCGTCCATGGGCATGACAAAGCCGAACCGACCAGCACCCGCCTTGTCGCCCAACGCGCGTGCAAGCGCCGTGCCCAGCGTAAGCGCACAGTCTTCGATAGTGTGGTGGGCATCAATCTCAAGATCACCCTGACAGGACAGGACAAGCCCGAACTTGCCGTGCTTGGCCAAGGCTTCTAGCATGTGGTCGTAAAACCCCAAGCCAGTATTGATGCTGGTGCCTGTCGCATCATCCAGATTAACCCGCACGGCGATGTCGGTTTCTTTGGTTTTTCTGTGGGCTTCGGCAATGCGCTTTGGCCTTTGGGGTGCAACGGCTACGCCAAAAACAGACAGAGCAATATCGTTCTGCGCCGGGCTGCCAATGCTGAGGCGCATTTTGCCCGGCAAGGTCTGGCGAAAATCCCGAATTTTAACTTGGGCTTTCTCTAAGGCGCGCAGTAATGTCTCGTCGTCGACTATATCAAGTAATAAAAAATTGGCTTGAGAGGGATAAATGGTTTTCACAAAGGGGGAAGCTTTCAAGGCGTCTGCCATGCGGGTTTTTTCTGTCCTCCAAAGCTTGAGCCGCGCCGTATGGACGGGCATGGCCGCCGGGGTAAGCGCACCTAAAACCGTGTCTTCTACCGGGCGGGCAATCGGGTAGGGCGGCAAGACTTTTAGCATTAAATTGATAATACGCGGATCAGCTATGGCCACGCCCAATCTGACGCCCGCCAATGCATAGGCCTTGGACAGCGTACGCAAGACGATGAGGTTCGGCGTGTTTTCAATGTCCTTGGTAAAACTCTCCCCATCAGAAAACTCGGCATAAGCTTCGTCGACAACGATGAGGGTTTGCGGGAATTTTGCGCACAAATCCGTGATGTGTGTTGGGTCTATTACATTTCCGCTCGGGTTATTGGGGGAGCACAAAAACACAATTTTCAGGCTCGCACCCGCCGCTTGTATTTTAGAGATAACCAAATCCGCGTCATAGGAAAAATCAGCTTTCAAGGGGGCTTTAACAATATCTGCGCCCTGTATGGCGGCACAAGTTTGGTAATAGCCAAAGGTCGGCGGGCACACTAAAATACTGTCGCGTCCCGCCTCGCAAAATGTCCGTAGCAATATCTCAATCGCCTCGTCAGCGCCGCGCCCTATCATGATTTGCTCTGGTTGCGCACCATATAAATCGGCGAGCCTTTGGCGCAAGACCGCCGGTTGCTGTTCGGGATAGCGGTTATACCCCATAGCCGATTGTCCAGGCGGCGGCGCCCAAGGGGATTCGTTCGCATCAAGATGTAAGGCATTGCTCGCCCCGCCGCGTGCGCTATAGGGTTTGAAATCCAGCACCGCCTTGCGGGCTATGCTATTTGGCCAATCGGTCATGATGTTTCCCCGCTCGTTTCCCCGCTTGCTTCTGCGTTAGTCAGGCGCAAGCTTACAGCGCGTCTGTGGGCTTCAAGCCCTTCCATATTGGCCAGCCGCTCTACGCAAGGGGCGATGGCCGCCAGTCCGCTACGGGTTAAGGTTTGCACGGTGATATATTTCATAAAGCTCTCAACCCCGACACCGCTATAGGCACGTGCGGCACCGAATGTGGGCAGGGTGTGATTGGTGCCGCTGGCATAATCCCCTACCGCTTCGGGTGTCCATGGGCCCAAGAAAACCGAGCCTGCATTTTGGATATCTGGCAATATAGTTTCCGGATTTTGTATCTGTACAATTAAATGCTCCGGCGCATATGTGTTGGTGATGTCCAACATATGTTTGGTTTTGGGCGCGATGATGATACGACCATTTTCAAGGGCTTGCCGGGCAATGTCCTGGCGCGGCAGGTTAGATAATTGCTGGGATATTTCGCTGTTCAGTAAATCTGCAAATGTCTGCGAGCTACAGACACAAATGACCTGAGCCATGGGGTCATGTTCGGCCTGGCTTAGCAGGTCGGCGGCCACAAAGACCGGATTGGCCTTATCATCCGCCAAGACCATAGCCTCACTGGGTCCGGCGGGCAAATCGATGGCAGGTCCGCCTATGGCCGCCGAGACCTGTGCTTTGGCTTGAGCCACATAAGCATTGCCAGGGCCGAAAATTTTGGCGCATTTCGCAATGCTATTTGTGCCGTAACTGAGCGCCGCAATCGCCTGCGCCCCGCCGACTGCATATAAATCCGGGATGCCGCACAGATGGGCGGCTGCTAAAATGCTCTGGTTGACCGTCCCGTCATTGCCGGGCGGGGTCGTGATAACGGGTTTGGACACACCGGCAATTTTAGCCGGAATAGCCAGCATCATCAGGGTGGAGACCAAAGGCGCCCGCCCGCCTGGAACATAAAGGCCAACGCTTTCTATGGCTCGCGGCTCGCGGCGGCACAAGACACCGGGCATGGTTTCCACCTCAAAAGCCTTTGGGATTTGCCCTTTGTGAAATTTTTCAATATTGGCTTTGGCCGTCTCCATGGCGGCTTTGTCCGCACTGGGCAGATTTGCCCATGCCGCCTGCAAGTCTGCGGGCGGGACTTTTAAATCGGTCAGGCTAACGCCGTCAAAACGCGCCGTATATTCACGAATAGCGGCGTCGCCTCTTGTACGTACCGCCGCCAAAATATCTGATACGGCGCAGTGCAGATCCGCGTCCACCGTATATTGCGGGCGTGCTAAGACGGCTGTTTGCGCGTCCGCGTCTAAATCATTCCAAACCAGAACCTGCATCATCACCCCATCATTTTTTCTATGGGCAGGACCAGAATAGAGCGCGCGCCTTTTTCTTTGAGCGCTTCTAGGGTTTCCCAAAACACGGTCTCGGTACATACGGCTTGCACGGCGACAAGGTCATCATCTGTATCCAGCGGAATAATGGTCGGCGCATCAGAGCCAGGCAATATTTTCGAAATAGCATCAATCTGGCTTTTCGGTGCGTTGAGCATGATATATTTAGAATCCTTAGAACGAATGACGCCGTCAATGCGGCTGAGCAGACGCTCAAGAATGCGCTGTTTCTCGGCGTTCAATGGGCGGTTTGCTGCCACCAAAACCGCTTCGCTTTCCAATATGGTTTCGAAAGCTTGTAATCCGTTGGCTTCTAAGGTCGCGCCGGAGGAAAC